>JBDTJV010000116.1:0-8976 GCA_039935675.1 Ginsengibacter sp.
TCAAATAGACCCACAAATAAAAAGCGCTCTTGGTGATCCAGAAATGACAAGTAACATAAGATTAAATCATATATCATTTTATTTTGTGAATAAAAATGAGTATTATTCTCGCAAAATGAAGGGAGAGAATCCGATAATAATTGGTGTTACTCTTAAAAGACCTAAGGGAAAGGAATATCCAAAATTATCGCCAACAAGTCCATGGACAAATGAGCAAACAATGATATATGGGGACATGATTATTATGAGAATTAATGTAACAGGAGATAATTAAAGAAGTTGGAATGAGGGAATTTCCATTTAGGAAATAGCTATTTAATTTCCTCGCTCTTATTTTTTTATACTTTCTAGTTCTTGCCATGCACAAAAAATGGTTCAAAGAACAGTAGATGCTAAAAATTAGAAATCCAATGAAAAACAATTGTTGGCAAGCCATCAAAGGTACTCCTTTCACAGATAGCCCTGCCAATAAAAAGCGCAATTGGAAGATTGGATGCTATTAGATTAGCTGACTCTTTTATTTGTGAATTTGGAAAATCAACATGATAAAGGCAAACTATCTCCTAATTCCCATCATATGCTCGCTGTTTATTTTTCTGCCATACTGTTATGAACAGAGATTAATTACCAGCATTTTTACCATAGATTTTTATTTATTTTGGCTCGTGGGGTGTCTTTGTTGGTTATACAATGTTTTATCAGTTCAGTTGTCTTTTAATCGCCTAAAAATAGCAGTTACATTAGGATCTATTTATGTGGTATTTTTATTCTTTCTTAAAACTCATTCAGATACCAATAGCTCCAATTTTATAATTACACTGTTTTCCTGTATTGGTATAATTTGCTACCTGCAAATAATTAGTGCTTCAAAATATTATTCTATAATAATAGCAATCCTATTATTGACATTTTTTATTCAAATTTATATCGGTTATCAACAAGCAATTGAAACTAATTTTGAAAATTTATCCATAAAAGGACAACTTTTTAATTCCGGTTTCTTTGATAATTATCTGGCAAGTGTAATACCATTGTTATTTGCTGGTTTTATAATTAAATCTCCTCTTAAAAAGTATATACGAATTCTTTTTTTTATTTCTTTTATTGTTTCAGCGATATTATTATCATTAACTGTTGCCAGAGCAGCTTTTATTGGTTCGGCAGTAGGTTGCATAGTAATAGCGTGGCTGTATCTTAAAAAAGTGATCAGAAAAAAAATGGATTTCATTTTCTTTACTTACCATTATTATAGTTGCAGGATTTATACAATTATATAAATTAAAACCTGCGTCTGCTTTAGGCCGCCTTACCGTTTATAAAGTTTGTGTAGATATGATAAAAGCGCATCCTTTATTTGGAATTGGTCCTAACAGATTTTCTGCCGAATATAATAATTACCAGGCTGCCTATTTTCAAAACAATAGTGTGCCAATTGAAACTCAATTATTGGCTGATAATACTTTCGAGGCTTTTAACAGTGTTCTCCAAATTCTTGTAGAATATGGCATCATTGGCTTTTTAATTTTGATATTGATTATCTATCAATTATTGAGAGACGTAAGATCGAGCAACAAAAAATTTACTAAGGATTGGCTTTACGCCGGTAGTTGTGGGTGTATTTTCTCAATTATTGTTGCAAGTTTTTTTTTAAATCCGTTTCATGTTACTACTATTCTATTAATATTTTCTTATCATCTTTCTGTTATTCTGCCCAAATCGGCGTTATCAAACCCAAATGCTTATTTAAAACCAAAAGGAGCATTAATAAAATTTGGCGTTGCATCAGCAATTTGTTTTTTATTTTTTATTATACCTTCTCTCAATATAAAGCAGAAAAAAAATGGCAACAGGCTTCTGATTTAGCTTTATTTGGCGATTTTGATAAAACAAAAAATATTTAGGAAGAAGCTTATAAAAATTTAAAGTTTAATGGAGATTTTTATTTAATTATGGAGCAGAGGCGTCGTTAGCAGGAGATTATAATCTTTCAATTAACCTTTTAGAAAAAGCGCATAAATATATGTGTACCAGCAATTCATTTTAATTTCTCGGTGATTCTTATTCTGCTATTAATCAATTTATTGAGGCGGAAAAGAATTACCTAAAAGCCATTAATAATCCCCTTCTCATATCTATCCTAAATATCAATTGATTCAATTGTATATGAAGAGCAATAAACCAGATGAAGCAAAGAAATAGATTGATGTTACTTTAGAGATGCCAATTAAAATTCCTTCTGAATTCACTGATAGCATGATTTTTAAAATTAAAAATATCAGAATAACAAACTAAAATAAAAATCCTGCTTATTTGTTTGTTTACTATGTTCCGGAAACTACTTTTTGGTTTTTAGTGTCCGAATCCTCTTTTTCGGCTTCCTCCGCATCTTCTTTCAGATCCATAATTAAGTTGGCAATGAGAGCTGTCCAACCGGTTTGATGGCTGGCACCTAAACCGCGAAGTGTATCACCATGAAAATATTCATTAAACAAAACGAGTTCCTTATTTTCCAGTTTAGTATAAAACCAATTGTATTTCCCATTACAAAGTCTTTCGTTTTGATCATCTTTTTCAAAAATGTGCAATAGCCGGGAAGTAATTTCTTTGCTGACTTCGGTAAGTGTAAGATAATTGCCCGAATGAACAGGGCATTCTACCTTTAAACTGTCTTCATAAAAATAACCGAAGGTTTTAAAAGCATTGATAAATAAATAATTTACCGGCATCCAGACCGGACCTCGCCAATTGGAATTACCTCCAAACATATCAGAAGTGGAATCTCCCGGATCATACTCAATCGAATATTTATTACCTGCAAAATTTATGGTATAAGGATTATTTTGATAAAATTTTGACAATGCCCGGATACCGCCTTCTGATAAGAATTCTGATTCATCCAGCAATTTTTCCAACAGATCTTTCAAACGATCTTTATCTATCAATGAAAACAGGTTGCATTTAAGATTTTTACTTTCTTCAAGAGGCAGGTATAAATTCATTCTCCTACGATAGTTTTGAAACCATTGCATCCGTTTTGAAAAGTCCGGTAACTGATCGAACACTTCTTTTTGAATAACCGTAACCGCAAATAATGGGGATAATCCAACGAGTGAGCGAACCCTTAATGGAAACGATTCAGTTTTATTCACCGAAAGATTATCGTAAAAGAATTTATCTTTTTCGTCCCATAGCCCGAGTTCATTAAGCGCTTCAGCTATTATGACAAAATGTTCGTAAAATTTGGTAGCCGTTGGCTCGAATGATATATCATTCATGGCAATTTCAAGAGCAATATTCATCATATCCAGGGCATACATTCCCATCCAGCTCGTACCGTCCGTTTGCTCTAAAAGGGTATTATCGACAAATAGCATGCTCCTGTTAAATAGCCCGATATTATCCAGTCCAAGGAAACCTCCTTCAAAAATGCTATTACCATTGGCATCTTTCCGGTTGATCCACCAGGTAAAATTGATGATAAGCTTTTGAAAAATACTTTTGAGAAAAATCAAATCTTTCTTTCCATATAATTTTTCTTCTGTCTTATATACCTGCAAGGCTGCAAAAGCATGAACTGGCGGATTAACATCGCTAAAATCCCATTCGTATGCTGGTAACTGGCCCTGGGGGTTCATGTACCATTCACGCATCAGCAAAGTGAGCTGGTTTTTGGCAAAAACAGGATCGATTACTGCCATAGTTATACAATGAAAAGCCATATCCCAGGAGGCATACCATGGATATTCCCAATTGTCGGGCATGGATAAAATATCCTGGTTCTTTAAGTATTTCCAGGAATGATTGCGCCCATTTTTTCTTTCCTGCGAAACCGGGGTAATACCATCGGTAGAATTCAGCCACTTTTCTACATCATAATGATAATATTGTTTGCTCCAAAGCAAACCTGCAAAAGCCTGCCGCTGAATATTTTTCTGATCATCCGTACAGGAAGAAGGGTGAATGGTTTCATAAAATATATCGGCTTCGTTTTTTCTTTTCACGAAAATCTCATCCAAATTTTGCGGGAAAAAATTGTCTGATTCCTTATCCGTCAGCCTCAGGTAAATGGTTTTGGTTTCATTTGGTTCTAACTCAAAATTATAAACCGGGGAACATTTAGTACCTTCTTTCTTATCTTTTAATTTTTGCAAATCCGTCCCGTGAATAATGGCTTCGTGGAAAGCATCTTTTAAAAACTCGCTGGTATTAGGTTTATCAAAAAGTCTTTGAAAATTAGTTTCGTTTTCAGTGAAAAGAATGTCACTCGGCTCATTAAAATAAAGAAAATAGTCACCAAGATTGTTATGAGAAGCTTTGATGCACTGATCAAAAAGCAACTTAATAGATGGTTTGTTTTCGTTACCATAATATTGCCAACTGTTATAAAACCATAGAGTTGGCAGTACCGTTATTGGTGCTTTTTCCGGCCCGCGATTTACAATTTGAATTTTAATAAAAATGTCCGTGCTGTTTTCTTTGGCATATTCTATAAAAACATCAAAGTACCTATCTTCATTAAAAGCGTCCGTATCTAATATTTCATATTCAGGATCTTCCTTGCTACGTTGTGCATTGACATTTACCAAATCATCGTAAGGATACGCTCCCTGTGGATATTTGTACAAATATTTCATGTAATAATGGGTAGGAAGATTATCGAGGTAATAATACAGTTCCTTGACATCTTCGCCATGATTACCTTCCTGGTTAGCCAGCCCAAATAATCTTTCTTTTAAAATCGGATCCTTGCCATTCCACAACGCCAACGCAAAACACAATTGCTGATTGACGTCCGAAATTCCCCCTATTCCGTCTTCGCCCCAGCGGTAAACCCGGCTACGCGCATGATCATGCGGAAAATAATTCCAGGCATCTCCACCGGCACTATAATCTTCCCTAACTGTACCCCACTGACGATTAGACAAGTATGGGCCCCATTTTTCCAGGGGAACTGGTTTTTTTGCATTTTGCTGTAGCCTCTTTTGTTCTTCATTTCTCATCTTGATCTTGTTTACTTAAACTTATCCGTTTGTAGAAAAGCCCGGGTACAATAGCATTCCACCATCTGCAAAAATCGTTGTCCCAACAAGATAATCAGCATCGTCGCTCGCAAGCCAAACAGCCACTTTACCTATATCTTCCGGGTCACCGATACGCTGATAGGGAATAAGCGTTAATAATTTTTGGGCGGCCTCTGGTGTTTCCCATGCAGTATGATTAATGGGCGTTTTGATTGCTCCGGGGCCTATTGAATTTACCCTGATTTTTTGGGGAGCGAGCTCCTGTGCCATGCTTTTCATTAACATTTCTATGCCTCCTTTACTGGCAGCATAGTTTACATGCCCCGCCCAGGGAATAACCTGGTGAACGCTACTCATACAAATGATTTTGCCTGCAGCGCAACTTCTTTCAGGGATTATTCCTCTTTTTAGAAATTCTTTTACCGCTTCCCGGGAACATAGGAATTGACCGGTCAGGTTTACATTGATTACCAAATTCCAATATTCAAGACTCATACTTTCCAGTGGCGAATCTTTCTGAATGCCGGCATTATTAACCAGGATATCAATTGTTCCAAATTCAGCGTACATCTGTTGAAACATGGATTGAACTTCATCTTCCTTGCTAACGTCGGCTTTAATAGCGATTGCCTTGCCACCGTTGTCCTGAATTTTTTTCACAACTGCATCTGCATCCTCGGGATGTGTAACATAATTTACCACTACATTGGCACCTGCATTTCCCATAGCAATGGCTACTGCTTCACCAATGCCACTGTTTGCACCTGTCACGAGGGCACTTTGGCCTTTTAATTTTTGTTCAATATTCATTTGTGTTTGTTTTTTGTGATAATGAGCAAAAAAATCTACAAGACCAAACCAGGTTTTTAAAATAATGTCCTGAGCTTTTTAATTTTTACAATAAAAAAGAGAGAATATGATCACTTTAAAAATTTACCGGAAGATCTGCTGTACTTTTTGAAAAAGAGTTATCGAAAAAAATGCCAATAAAAATATTTACCGAAACCGGGGCATTTTAATTGATACCAGCGAGCGTTCAACCCGGTTTTTTTTCAATATAAAAATGAAAGGTAGAATAGAATTATCAGCCTTTTTAAAAATACTTTGTCCTGACTTTCAAAATTTAAGAACATTCAATGTTATTTTTAACAATATAACTACCTGATGTTCATTAAGTGATTAATAATTTTTATGTAAATTTTTTTTTCCTTTAAGAAAATGGCGCAAATAGTTTTATACTTTTGCACACATGGTTAAAAAGACCTTTTTCAAAGTCATTCTTTGCATTCCTCTTCTGGTATTATTTTCATCAAATGTTAAGAGCCAGGAAATAGATAGTAGTTACAAATCAAAAAGTGACACCATTAGTCTTCCTCCTGAAGATACTATTTATTTGAAACCAGTTGACACCCTGCTCAGGATCAAAAATTTTACCCCCTATTTCACTCTTCATGTGGATTCTACATTAGATTATCATTTTGAGATCAATAAAAATCCGGCAAATTATTATTGGTATTTAAAAAATTCTCCCGTTGGTTTGAAAATTAACAAGGATGAAGGAATACTTCATTTTAAAGCAGATAAATCCTTTTTTTTATCGGGTAAATTAAGATATGATAACCAGTATAAAGTAAAAGTAGGCGTTCAAAACCTGAATGATCCAAAAGATCACGTAGATACTACTTTCACTATTCTTTTTTATAATACTGATATTATTCCTTCCAAAATAAAACCAACAGTCGGCAGTGACCTTACCATTGATGAAGGCGATACTTTGAATTTTAAATTACAATGTGAGGAGGGAAGTTTCCCCCTGGAATCCATCACTTATTATTGTAATTATCCCATACGTTCTTCTACTCCCGTTGCGGTTTGTGGCGATGTTTTTACATGGATAGCTCCTTATGATTTCATTAAGCCAACTGACAATGTCAAACAAAAGACATTGATTCTCAGATTTATAGGGGTTGATAAATTTTTTAACCGTGATACAGCGGTTTTGAATATCAAAGTAAATGAAAGTATCAATTATCCGCGGCGGGAAGCAGAGTATGACAAGATATCCGCTAGTATTGAAAAATACATTGTTCAGCTAAAGAGCACGTTCAGAAGCCTTGACAAACAGATCAAAAGCACCAAAAACACGAGGACCACATTTGATCTTACTTCGGCTACAACAGCTTTAGGCGGCACCGTTTTTTCATCTATGAGTGAGCCGGGCATGCAAACTACCGGTAAGATTTTACCAAGTGTTGGCGTTGCTCTTGTACCGGTAAAGGAAGCCGTGGCACCCAATAAAAATGATGTACTAAATTCAGCGTCTTTGGTTAGAAACGATATTAAAAGGCTTCAGTATGTTATTACGGACAACATGTTGGTTGGAGATAAAGATCCTGATATAATTACTAAAACCGGGAAATTAAAAGACGAGCTGCAGCAGGTTCAGCTTCAGCTGATTGATGTTACCATTGTGGATGATAGCGTTGATACCAAAGAATTAGATGATTATTTCAATAATCCGAAAGTTGCTAAGAAATACAGGTTAAAATCAAAGTAACTTTTTATGTTTCAAATTATTTACCGTGATAGATCACTTTATTTCAGCACTTTTTCTTTTTCCTAAAATTCATTCGCAGTAAACGAACAATTAGGTTGATTTCTTATTTTGATTTTCATTAAATCACAGCAATATATCGATACTTGTTGCTATAGTAAACGAACTTATATGCTCTTTTCCTGTTTTCAATCACCCAATAAGATTAAAAATCGTTTGCCTGGTGATCACCGCCTATTTTATTTCAATATCTCTGCTCACGCCTTTACTGTTAGTGATAACTACTTTCATTACATGTGAATCGATCGTCAAAAATCTTCCTGATTGAGATAAAAATGATGATCCATAACCTACTTCGCGTTTTTGTTTTTTACCGTTTTGGTAAAAAATCATGGCACTTTCGTCTAATGTTTGTAATGGAATAAATTTGAAGTTGCCTTTTAATTGAAATATCTTCAGAGGACCTTTATTTTGGCTCGCTGCCAATAAATATTTTCCATTACTGCTTCTGAGAGCGACCAACGCTTTTCCATCTCCCGGAATATAAATGCCACTTTGTAATATTGATTTCGGAGCGAAATGGCCATTCCCATTGCCTTCCATCAATAATCCGTTCAAAGCATCATACCTGCCCACATTCGGATCCGTACCAAAATCATTTCCATTAATAACTATGTCCAAATTGCCATCGCCGTTAAAGTCATCCACTCTTATACCATTAAGGATAGAAAATTGTGCCTGTATGGGTAAAGGAGAAATTGAAAATCTGTTTCCTTCATTTTTTAAATAAGCAGATGAAAGGTAATTAGCATGTAAATATAAAGCACCATTTCGTTCATTTTTTGGAAATAATGAATCCATTGTCGCCCCCGCAAAAGACTTATAATTTTCATATCTTTTCCTTAAGCCTGGTAATTGTTTAAGGATATCATCTCTTGAGGCTATTGGATAATCTTTTCTCGTAGTGTCCGATTGCGAGGTAGGAAGATATTGAGATAATATGGCATCATAAGATCCATTATTATCAAAATCTTTTGCAAGTACACTTACCGGATATTGATCACTTGCCTGGAAATAGGAATTACGTCCTAAATTTCCTACTACATAATCAATACAGCCATTATTGCCAAAATCTCCGGCAGCAATTGAATTCCACCAGCCTGTCATTCCCGCAATTCCCTTTGCGGCGGTGACATTTTTAAATACCCCTTTGTCATTTTCAAGAAAAGTAACCGGCATCCATTCACCTGCAAGCACAAGGTCGGGCCATCCATCGTTATTAAAATCAGTAAATAATGCATCGCACACCAAACCAATATTTTTTAAGGCAGGAGCTACAGAATTTGTAACATCTGTAAATTTCACATGGCCATTTTTTGAATCATTTCTGAAAATAAAACT
>JBDTJV010000117.1:0-16440 GCA_039935675.1 Ginsengibacter sp.
AAAACCGTGAGAAGGCAATGTCAATGTTGAAAAGCCGTTTGTATGAAGAAGAAATGCGTAAGCGCCAGGAAAAATTAGATATCAATAATTCTTCCAAGAAAAAGATAGAGTGGGGTAGCCAGATACGCAGCTATGTTTTTCATCCGTATAAAATGATCAAAGATCATAGAACAGATTATGAAGTGGGAAATGTAGGCCCTGTAATGGACGGAGAATTAGATGGTTTCATAAAAGCTTATTTGATGATGGAGGCTAATTAATTGAAAATTGAAAATTGAAAATTGAAAATGGAGATCCGATAGCTATCGGATTGAAAATTAGGAAATTTGATAATTAGCTAATGTGGAAAATTGAAAAATGATAGAACGAGAATCTTTATTATTTGTTTGTTTACTGAGTAAAAAAATTAAAAATATGAAAACGAGGTAATTACCGTTCAACAATAAACCAATAAAACAAACCAACAATAAACCAATAAAAACATGCCTTCCATTCTTATAATAGATGATGAAAAAGCCATCAGGAAAACCCTAACTGAAATATTAGGTTTCGAAGGTTATAAAATAGATGAAGCATCTGATGGAGAAGAAGGTCTTAGAAAATTTAAAGAAAAAAATTACGACCTTATTCTTTGCGATATTAAAATGCCCAAATTGGACGGATTAGAATTTCTTGAAAAAGCAAAAGAAATAAATAGTGAGGTCCCCATTATTATTATCAGCGGACACGGTAATATTGAAACTGCCGTAGAAGCAGTAAAGAAAGGTGCTTACGATTATATTTCAAAACCTCCGGACCTTAACCGTTTGCTCATTACGCTACGCAATGCAATGGATAAAACAACCTTGGTAGCGGAAACTAGGGTGCTGAAACGCAAAGTGAGCAAAGTGCAGGACATAATAGGAGAGTCAGTTCCGATAAAATTGATAAAAGATACTATTGAAAAGATCGCTCCTACAGAAGCACGGGTTTTAATTACCGGAGAAAATGGAGCTGGTAAAGAATTGGTGGCAAGATGGATACATGAAAAGAGTGCCCGTTCGGCTAATGCAATGGTAGAGGTTAACTGCGCAGCTATCCCCGGAGAATTAATTGAAAGCGAATTATTCGGACATGAAAAAGGAAGTTTTACATCAGCTGTAAAACAACGTATCGGAAAATTTGAGCAGGCAAGCGGCGGTACTTTATTCCTTGATGAAATAGGAGATATGAGCCTGAATGCGCAGGCTAAAGTGTTGCGGGCTTTGCAGGAAGGAAAGATAACAAGGGTAGGGGCCGACAGGGATATTAATGTCGATGTAAGAGTAATAGCCGCTACCAATAAAGATCTTTTGAGAGAAGTGGAAAATAAAAATTTCAGACTCGATCTGTATCACCGGCTTGGTGTAATTATTTTGCATGTGCCTTCTTTGAACGAACGTGCTTCAGATATTCCTTTATTGACCGATCGCTTTTTAGAAGATATAGCTACCGATTATGGACAACCTAAAAAAGCAATTGATAAAAAAGCAATGGATCTTTTACAAAAATATAAATGGACAGGAAACGTGCGTGAGCTTCGGAATGTTGTAGAAAGACTGATTATTCTTTCAGGAAAAACGATTACTGCTGAGGACGTGGAGAATTATGTGTTGCCAAAAAAATAAAAACGAAGTGTTATTATAAAAAATGGGCTATCAACCTTATTCTTTTCATAAAAATCTGGAAACCCGATATACTTTCATAAGCCGTGGAAAACGGATTATAGAAAAAGTAATAGAATTTACTCCCACTTCAATCGAAAATATTTATAATATGGGATTTGGCGATTTGTTGCAGGATGGTTCAGTTGATGACAAGTCAAATTCTAACAACGGAGACATTATTAAAGTTTTAGCTACCGTTATTCATGTATTATTTGAATTTACGCTTAGACATCCTCACATTAAAGTTATTTTCACCGGGTCCACCAAAGAACGTACTTTATTATACAGGCGCATTTTAAAAACAAACTTTGAGAATTTTGGTAATAAATTTATAATAAGTGGTTTAATCAAAACAGCTGATAATTATTCAGAGGTTATCTTTGATCCAAACAAGGAAGTAGAATATGAAGCGTTTTTTATAAAGAGAATTACTTAAATTCGTGTAATGTCAGAAGTAAATAAAAATACAATTCATCGCAGCAAGAAACAAAGCGGATTAAAAGATTTACGTGATCAAAAAATTGTTTTTATCACTAAATCTGAAATATCACCTTCCAAGACTTTGTTCCCTGAAAAGCTCAAAAAAATAAATAAACTTTTAAAAAAAGCAGAACTCTTGCCTTGATAGATTGATGTGTAAAGTAATGTCCTTTATGGGCCTTCATTGCAGACCGTGTAAATAATAATTTTTTTGTAGATCTATTTTAAGGAACAAGTGATAATTCATGAAACACATTTATTACATAAGTGGTTTCGGTGCAGATGAACGCATTTTCTCAAAAATTGATTTTGGAGAAAATGAGTCTCATTTTATTGCATGGAAAATTCCCGAAAAAAAAGAAACGATTGAATCTTATGCAGGGAGAATGGCTGCAGAAATTGTTCATCCAAATCCCATCCTTATTGGATTATCCTTCGGTGGAATGATGTCGGTAGAAATTGCAAAACTGATCACTGTTGAAAAAATTGTCCTGGTTTCAAGTGTTTGCTGCAGGAAAGAATTACCTTTTTATATGAAGTTAACTTCTGCTTTAAATTTGAACCGGCTAATTCCTATGAAACCTTATGGCATCTTAGAGCCAATTGAAAATCGTAATCTTGGGGTGGAAACCAAAGAGGAAAAACAATTATTAAGGGAATACAGAAAAAATCTAAACCTGCAATACAGCAATTGGGCTATCAACGAAGTTGTCAATTGGAAAAACGAATGGCTCCCTCCAAACTATATTCATATCCATGGAACGAAGGATCATATTTTTCCCATAAGAAATATCATTAATCCTGATTATAAAATTCAAAATGCCGGCCATTTATTGCTTATGAATAATTATGAAGAAGTGAATGGGATATTAAAGAAGGTCCTTTAATTAATTACTATTGCATGGATCATCTCAACTTTTCTCAGTTAGAGCAAGAAGCAATTGTGCATTCTCTAAAAGTAATTGTGCAATGCGTTGGTCTTTTATTTTTATTTGTTCTAATATGGAATTGGTAAGTTCTTTATTATCTGCATTTAAAGTTTCGATGTAAGAAGCGTACCTGTATTCTGCTTTATCATTAAAATTTTGAGTTATTCCGAAACCGTTGAAAAGTTCCAGTTCTATTGCGCTAACACCAAGCTTTTGGGAAATTATGGTGATACGTTCTTCATCTATCAATCTTGTTTTACCGCATTCAATGAGGCTATATGCATTCTGGCTAATGTGCAAGGCTTCGGCCATTTCATCTTGTGTCAGATTATTTTTTAAGCGGAATTCCTTGATTTTATTATGAGGCATGAAAATAATGTTGGGTTCATAAAGATAGATAATTTTGATAAAAAATAGAGAAAACGGTTAGGAAAAGGTTAAATTATTTAAGAGTTTCGTTTTTGTAAAAATTATTACAAAGGGAACTAAGCTGTATGCCCTAAAATCCTGATCAGATTTATAAAAAGGTGGCAATTTTTATTAAAAGATTAAATTATTTTTTATGAAAAAAATGGAATTAAAACAAATGGAAAAGGTAGAGGGCGGCAATTTCTTAAAATGTGCCGCAGGTACATTGTCATCGGAGGGCATGGGTGGTATCTTAACGGGGCTTGCTATGATAGCAGTAGGAGCCTCAGGGCCAGTTGGATGGATGATAGGGGCTGGCTTAGGGGCAATTATGGGAGCATCTACTTCTTGTTAATAATATTAACCTTCGAACTACCTTAGGGTCTTTGTTTTCTAAGGTAGTTTTTTCAATCAAATTTTTAAAAAATGGAAAACAATAATAATAATATCACAAGAAGTCAAATTATAGTTTCTTTCATAATACTAATAATCGTGTTCCTATCAGGCTTATTGGGTGCTATAACCTGGTGGGGCACCTCATACTTAAAAGTAATTGCGTATTCCTGTTTCACTATCACGCTGGCAACAATCAACGTTTTATTTTTTAAAAGATATTCACATTTCTTGTCCAAAAGCAAAAAATAGTTCTTGACAATTTTCAGCCTTTAATATCTCGAAAGCGTTTATAAGCAGGAGCCAAAGGACAATAATTCAAGATAATTGCACTAATTCAAAAAAGCAAGAAGGAGAGTGATTGAAGAATCGAAAGTTTGATACAATTCGGAGATTGTCAATAACTTAGAAATATTTTTGTGGTATTTCATATTTGTAGTGAATTTACTGAACATTATGAAAGACAATATTTACGATTTTAAATTCTGGCAATTGTGGACAGTGATAGCCCTCCTTTATTTAATCTTCTCAATTCTATCAAACACCTACATTTTTACCAATAATTTTTATTATAAATCTTTTTCCGACAAATTTACAATTGAAAGAATTGCAGAAATGATATCGTTTCAACGAAAATTTCAAAATATTGGGTACCTTCTTATTTCGGTAGTATTACTGATAAAGGTTTCTTTGATAGCTGGTGTAATTTTCATGGGAACATTTTTGATCAGCCAAAATATTTCATATCAAAATTGCCTGAAAATTGCTCTTATAGCTGAACTTGTTTCGTTCATTGGCGTTTTGATAAGAACAGCATGGTTGCTAATTCACAGACCCGACACAGCGCAGGCAATACAATATTTCAGTCCTTTTTCTATCAGCCAACTATTTAACATAGATAAAATACCTAAATACTTAATTTATCCTTTGCAACTCTTCAACATATTTGAACTGGCTTACTGGCTGGTATTGGCGTTCGGCATAATGACCTTTTCAGAAATGAAGTTTCCCAAAAGCATAAAGGTTGTAGCGGGTAGCTATGGCGTAGCCCTATTTATCTGGACTGTTTTTATTGTTTTCATCCAGGTTCAATTTACCTAATACTTTACGATGAGGAAAGCTGTTAAAATAGTAATTGCCCTGTTAGTATTTTTTATTATTGGATATTTTGCATACCGAATTGTAAACACAATCCAATCAAAGAACCGGATTGCTGAAAACATAGCTACCATACCCCAATTCACATTCATCACAATAAAACATCAAACCTTTACCAAACAAAATATATCTGATACTATCGGCAATGTTATCATTCAATTATTCAGCCCCGATTGCGAACACTGTCAATATATGGCGCAAAGTTTTGTAAAAAATAAAGAGAAACTAAAAGATGAGGAAATAATTATGGTTACACCATTCGGCGACAGCAGTTCAGTCGTAAAGTTTTCGCGCGATTACGGGCTTGATTCATTACCTAATGTTCATTTACTTCTTGACACACATGCCGATTTTTTTAAAATATTCGGTGCGTCTTTAGTACCGTCATTTTATGTCTATAAAAATAACAAGCTGGTAAAAAGTATCAAAGGCGAAACAAAAATTGAAAATCTTTTGAATTGAAATTATCATCAGAACATAAAATCCTTCAAAGAAAATTTTCTCGTCAGCAAGATCAATCCGATTGCGGCGTTGCCTGCCTCCTTTCATTAATAAAATATTACGACGGCCACAATACTTTAGAAAATTTACGCAAACTGAGCGGTACCAATGTTACCGGCACCACCCTGCTCGGACTTTACCAGGCGGCAAACCAAACAGGCTTCGCTGCCGATGGCTGCGAATCGGATATGGAAGCATTAATAAATCACAATCAACCCTGCATTCTTCATGTAATTATTGATAATAGACTTGAACATTATGTGGTGTGTTTTGGGTCTGTCATCCAGAGCCTGTCGAAGGACGTGCCGGGGGTGAGGCGTTTCATCATCGGCGATCCTGCCAAAGGCATCGTTTATCTTACCCAAACCGAATTAGAAGAAATATGGAAAACGAAAACATGCCTTGTATTAGAACCCAACGAAAGCTTTAAAAAATCTAAAGACATTAAACATGAAAAAAGAAAATGGATCATTGATTTAATCAAAAACGATTACCCACTTCTGGCAATTGCTGCAGGCCTGGGCGTTGTCGTGGCGGCTTTAAGTTTGATAATGGCCATATTTTCACAGCGGCTTATTGATGAAATATTGCCTAAAAAAGAATTTACAAAACTCTATCTCGGTATCGGGTTGGTATTTTTATTATTGCTGATAAAAGAAGGTTTGTCTGTTTTGCGGCAATATTTTTTGATTCGGCAGGGGAAAGATTTTAATATCCGGATTATTGATTTCTTTTATCATCATTTATTGCGTCTTCCCAAATCATTTTTTGATACGAGGAAGATCGGCGAATTTACGGCAAGGCTTACCGATACCAGTCGCATTCAAAGAGTTATCAGCCAGTTGGCGGGTAGTACTGCTATAGACGCCTTAATGGTAATCGTTTCCACGGTTTTTATTTTCGTGTATTCATGGCAGGCAGGTATTGGTTGCCTGGTGGCTATGCCCTGTTTTTACATGCTCATTTATTTTCACAATACAAAAATAATAGAAGGTCAACGCAGTATTATGATGAGCTACGCCATGGTCGAAGGAAATTATATTTCAACATTACAAGGCATTGAACCGATTAAAAATTCCAATAAACAGGAACTATTTTCAACCACCAACAAAAATATTTATGAAATATTTCAAAACAATATCTTTTCATTGGGCAAGATTCAAATAAAGATTTCTTTCCTCGCAAATGTTTTCGGAGTGCTTTTTATTATTGCGGTGCTTACGTTTCTAAGTATCCGGGTATTGCATGGGCATTTAAAAACCGGAGAACTGATTGCGGTTTTATCTATGTTAGGTTCGTTGCTGCCGAGTGTGGCTAACCTGGCATTAATTACCATCCCAATCAATGAAGCTAAAATTGCTTTCGACAGGATGTTTGAATTTACCGGCATAGAACCGGAAAAAGAAGAGGATAAAATGGAGGAAATCAATTTTCAATCTTTAAAAGTTCAAAATCTGTGTTTTCGTTTTGCAGGTAGAAGCAGGCTTTTGCAAAACGTAAATCTTGAAGTTTGTAAAGGAGAAATAATCGCTCTAATGGGCGAAAATGGTTGTGGTAAAAGTACTTTGTCTCAAATTTTACAAAAATATTATTTGCAGGAATCCGGTGAAATTATTATCAACCAAGCAGAAAATTTGAAAGAAATTTCTTTTCAATCATGGCGAAATATTGTGGCCATTGTTCCGCAAAATATTCACATCTTTAATGGCACTGTTTTAGAAAATATCACTTTTGATGACGTAACCAAAAATCCAAAATCCATTGCAGATTTTTTACAGGAACATGGATTTACATCGTTTATAGAGAGCCTGCCGCAATCTTACATGACATTGGTAGGTGAAGAAGGTATTAACTTATCCGGCGGACAAAAACAAATGATCGCCTTTGCAAGAGCGTTGTATCACCGACCACAACTGCTTATTCTCGATGAAGCCACAGCCGCTATGGACAGGCAAAGCGAACAGTTTGTATTGCATCTTTTACAAAAACTAAAATCCAAAATGGGCATTATTTTTATCACTCACCGTCTGCATATTTTAAAATCTTTCTGCGATAAAATTTATATCCTTGAAAAAGGTACCATCACCGCCAAAGGTAATCATCATCAACTTTTGAAAAGCCAAAATTTATATAGCAGTTATTGGAATGATATGGCATAAATTTTCCTGACGAATAGTAGTGAACCCATAAATAAAGATCTTTTTTATTTCGAAAATAATATTAGAGTGAGAAAATTTGTAGCAACTATTGAAATGACAACATGTAAGTTTTTTCAAACTTTTTCCTTTGGCAAATTATAAAGAAATTATTTATTAAATTCGTAACAAATTATTTTTATGGAAACTGCAGCGCTTCGTAACAAATTACATTCTTTAATTGAAATTTCTTCTGAAGAAAAACTGGAGGAAATGTATGATTTCTTCAAAGAAAATGAATATTCAGATGACTTCAAAGCAAGTTTGGATCATGAATTTGAACAATACCAGGAAGATGGTGAAATTATTTCCAGGACAGAAATAGATAAAATGATAGAGCAATTATTACATCAATAAGAATTGGTAATGGCCTATACCATCAGCTTTAGAAAAAGAGCAGCAAAAGAATACTTGAATGCCCTAAGTTGGTATAATAAAAGAAGCCTGCAGGCTGCAGATAATCTTG
The DNA here is from genome assembly GCA_039935675.1 of Ginsengibacter sp. Taxonomy (GTDB): domain Bacteria; phylum Bacteroidota; class Bacteroidia; order Chitinophagales; family Chitinophagaceae; genus Ginsengibacter. The sequence goes on from JBDTJV010000117.1 coordinate 8,216, forward strand.
TTTTGGCTGTGAATGAAACTCTGAACAAAATTCAGGATCAGCCTGATCGCTTCCCCAAGACTTATAAAAACTATCACGAAGCAAAAACTAAAAATTATCCCTTTAGCATAGTTTATTTTATAGATGAGAAAAATCAAATTATTATTGTCTCTGCATTTTTTCACCAAAAAAGAAATCCTGAAAGAAAATTCAGATAAAATACTCTCGCTATTTTTTCTGATAAATATAGCGTGACTAAGCAAGAAAATCGCTCGTATCAATGCGCTTCAAAGTTTTTCACTTCTGTTTTACTTCATTCTTTTCTGATTTATTCTTTAACGGAAAAACGCTTTCTGTTAGGAATTTAATGATGGGACTGTTTAAGTGAGAACGCGGATAAATAATGGACAGTTTGAAAACTGTATTTCCCATCTTGCAAGCTATTTTAAATTTTAAAATCCATAATAAAAAATTATCATCTTAAATCTTGAAAGCATCCTTTGTTAAACTAATGATAACTATCTTCTCGCATTTTTTTATTAAGAAATTTTAAATACTACATTTGTTCCATTTTAAATAATTAGCTCATGAGCGTAGGTTTACTTTTATTTATTCTTGCTACGATTGCGGTTCTTATTGGTTTGTATGGGATGTTTAAAAAAGCCGGTATTGCACCATGGAAGGGACTGATTCCATTATATAATACCTGGTGTATGGTGGAGAAAATGCAATTGAATAAGATATGGTTTTTTCTGCAGCTCATACCTATTGCAGGGCAATTTATTACGATCTGGATCAATATAAAATTTGTAGAGCATTTTGGCCGTTTTGGACTTTGGCATCATTTCCTGACTGTCTTTTTTCCTTTCATTTATTTTCCTTACCTCGGCTTTTCAGATATGGAAAGGTATGCCGGTGTAGCAGTAGTTAAAAACTATAAAAAAGGCTCAATTCGCGAATGGGTTGATGCGGCAGTTTTTGCAATTGTGGCAGCCACGCTCATCCGCACTTTTGTTTTTGAGGCTTATACAATTCCCACTCCTTCTATGGAGAAAACATTATTGGTAAACGATTTTTTGTTTGTAAGTAAGTTCGCTTATGGTCCGCGCATTCCCGAAACCCCACTGGCACTGCCTTTCATGCATCATACCATTATTGGTACTAATACTAAATCTTATGTTACCTGGTTAGAAATTCCTTACACAAGATGGTTTCCAAAACCAGTGAAAAGAGGTGATGTAGTCGTTTTTAATTTTCCAGTGAATGATACGCTGATCAATGATGCTGATCATGGATCCCAAATAACCTATTACCAGGAAATCCAGGCTAGGATGATGGCAGATCATGTTTCGCAGGCAGTGGCCCGCCAAAGAGTTCTTGACCAATATGGTGATCTTGTCATTACCAGGCCCGTGGATAAAAGAGAGAATTTTATAAAAAGATGTGTGGCCATCGCGGGAGACACTTTACAAATAAAAGATCGTGTCGTCTACATCGATGGCGTAGCACAGGCATTACCGGAGTATCATGAATTTAATTATTTGGTGACTACAACGGCTCCTCTTGATCCTGACCAGTTGAACGGTATTGGTATTCATGATAATAGTGACCCTGATAAAAACCAGGTACAAATGGTAGGAACAAATGCGTATATCATTGGTATGAGTGACCAGGAAAAATTGCAGCTTAAAATGCTTCATGGCGTAAAAGATATCCAGCCGGAACCGCTCAAGGACTATGATAAAAGCCCGTTTCTTTTTCCTTATGAAAATAATAACTGGACCGTAGATGATTACGGACCTATGTGGATCCCTAAAAAGGGCGCAACCATTACCTTAACCCCTGAAAATATAAGCCGTTATCAACGTTGTATTGATACTTATGAAGCAAATAAATTTGAAGAAAAAAACGGTCAGTATTTTATAAATGGAAAACAGGAAACTACCTACACTTTCAAAATGAACTATTATTGGATGATGGGAGATAACCGTCACAATTCTCTTGATAGCCGCTACTGGGGATTCGTTCCTGAGGATCATATTGTAGGTAAAGCTTCACTGATCTGGTTTAGTTATGGCGAAAATGGCATCCGCTGGAGCCGTATTTTTCAAGCCATAAAATAGTATGGCCAACAATCAGTAGACTGATATCTTTCAAACTCTCTTTCTCAGAAAATAAAGATCTGGTTTAATTATTCGTTTACTACAAAACGAAATAAAATAATACATCGTGCAACGTTTTGAATCTCTTCGTTGTCAATCGCCACAATAATGCAGAAAAAATTGAAAAGGTATTTTTCGTAAATACCAATCCCTGCATGATTCAAAAATATTTTTAAAAAAAATCAAAAGCACCCAACGTTTCTCTTTTGTAGATCGTATTAGATATAACAGTTTCCGCGGACTGATTTTTTTAATAAAAATATTTAAATAAAAAATTAAAATGATAAATAAACATTCACTCCTTTCAATAGGAATAATATGCATGATTTTTTTTGCGGCTTGTAAGAAAACTGATAACGGCCCGGTTCTTACTCCACAGGAGAAGGCACTCACAAACAGGATATGGAAATTGCAGTCGCTTACGGTGCCCCAGGTTAGCGATCCTACTAAAGATAGCTCTATTACTAAATCCTGCTCTGATAGCGCTTTGATGGCCTTTGATATCTATAGTAATTTTCAGCTTGCTGATGCAACCAAATCATGCGACTCTACCATTGTTCCTTATGATAAGGGAATTTGGGCATTTACTTCTACCAGCGATACCTTATTGCTAAAAGGTAAAAGAAACTTTGTTTGGAAAATTCAAAATTTAAATGATACCCTATTTAAAGCAACTTTTCGCGATAGTATTTCGCCGGCTAAAAACTGGTTGAAGACGATCACTTTCAAGTAAGGCAACCCCCAAATGAAGGGGCGGCAAGAGTTATAATAAGTTTTGCTGCCCCTCATTATTAACAAAAACCTGAATTGTAATCTTTGCAAAATTTCTTATTTCATTGCGGCAACGAGAACTAAACGATATAATTTCTGCTTGTAAAACTAATAACTCTATTGCCCAGGAAAGGCTTTACAAGCATTATTTTGCCCTGATGTATAGCATTTGTAGAAATTATTCTGATAATCAGCAGACGATTATCAGCCTTATAAATGAAGGGTTTTTAAAGATATTCATGAACATCCAAACCTTCGATTTTAATAAAGGAAATTTTGAAGGTTGGGCAAAAAAAATAATAACAAATACAGCGATAGATCATGCGCGTTCTCAAAAAAATAAACAACAATTTATTGAACTGGACGATGCGCAAAACGATTATAAGGCGCTGCAACAACAACCGCGCAACCACGTGGAAGAGGAAGTTTTGTATCTAATAAAAAAATTGCCATCAGTAACACAGCAAGTATTTTCCCTGCATATTTTTAAAGGTTTTTCTCATAAAGAAATTGCAGATCAATTGGGCATTTCAGAAGGAACATCAAGATGGCATGTGTCGGAAGCGAGAAAAAATCTGAGGCAACAGGCGCATAAAATTTATTAAAATGAAGGAAAATAAAAATCATATTTCAGAAATGCAAAAACTGGCCGAAACGGGCTGGCAACAAATGCATCAAACTCTCCTGGAACATGGGCTGAGTTCTGATGCTACTGGTCAGGCTTTTCCTTCTAATAAAAGAATATTATTCCTTTTAATAGCTGCCTGTGTATTTTTTATTTTAATATTTTCTTATCCTTATATTTTAAATAATAACCCTGAGATTTCTTTACATGGCAATAAAAATTTACCTGCTTTTTCCTTGAACAAAATAACAAAACAACCAGCTCCTGAAAGTAGTAAAAACCTTGATGAAAGCAGCATAACACCATTAAATCTTTCTCTTCAAAGAAAGTTGGTTTATCAAAAAATAAATGCTGAATTTGCGCAATATAAAAGCGAGAATACTTTAAAGCTTTTTCAAAATCAGAAAGCAAGATTGCTTGAAAAATTTACCATTGAACGAAATGAGAAAATAATCGTTCCACCTTCTGATGGAACAATAGATACATCGGTTAAATTTGAAAGAATCCATGTTTTATTGAATAAAAATCCAAATGCAGTTCCAAAAAAAATACAAGTTTTTGCTGGCGCCGGAATGAATATTTCACCTGCAAATAATTACCATGATGCATTTAATTCAAAGAACCTAAGCATACATCCAGAAATTTCAGTTATTATTCCTATCAATAAAAAATTAAGCATTCATACCGGGCTTTCTGCGTTCTCTACTGTTCATGGCAAAGAAGTAAGTGCCAAAGAAAAAGAGATCGTAAATAATTTCAACAGCAACATATATTACAATATCAACACAACAAGCATTATAAAAGCTTCTTATTTCGATTTACCACTAACGATACATTATACACTTAATGAAAAATGGTCAGTAGGTAGCGGGTTGGAATTGGCTAAATTATACAAGGTGAATATCAAAGAAGAAAAACAAAGTTTTGATTATAATAATACGCTGGCTTCTGCGACAGTTTCAGTTTATAACAGTACGCCGCGCAATGCAGCTGTCTTTGAGAGAACATTAGAGATCAAAAAATTTGAACCCCGATTTGTAATTGAAACAAATTGTCATATCAAAGATTTTCTTATTTCCGCAGGTTATCATTATGGGCTGGAGAAAACAATAACCCTAAAAGATTCGTACAACAGCACGCATCAATATAGGAATGAATATTTCAAATTGGGAATTCAATACAGGATAAGCAACAAGTGACAATCGCCTGCAATGCCTTTGAGAACGTGATTTCGATGAATTTGATAATGTTATGTTTATTTTTTTCTTTTCAGGATAAAAAAGCTTGCAAGTGCTCCACCAATTTCTTTTTTATTGGCGTCCAGCATCGCGATTGATGAATCATTCTTTACCAAATAAAATCTTTCGCTGCCACCTTTGGAAAAAGAAACGGTTACCAGGTGATTTGAAATGCTCCATCTGCCAGTGTCAGAAAATGAGGAATTTCTTTCCTGGTATTTTAATGTTTCAATAAATACAGAATCCGGATTGAAATAAATTGTTGTTTCGATACCCGGACAATCAGCGCACGGAGTTATTCCATAATATTCACCCGAAAAAGAATTGGAACTATTAATATTTGAAGATTTTAGAGGGGAAATATTTGTTACCTTTTTGTCATCCTGGTTGCAGGAAGTTGCTGCACTAAATATTATAAGGAGGAAAAGGGATTTTTTTAAATAAGACATCAATATTTTTAATTCAAAATAGAATAATAAAATTAAAATGAATAATTCCGCGTTATAAAATCAAAACAGGAAACCCCAATATTTATTGATTTACTATAAAAAAAGGTGCCTTTTCTAGAAGCACCTTTTATGATAAGTTTTACCTGTTATAAAAATTTATCTTCCCTGGCTCCAACTTCTTGCTCTTCTAAAACCACTGTGTGAAGCAGGCTTTCTGTTCATCATATTTTGAGCAGGAACGGGAGTTTGTACAAACTGCATGGTACTTGCATAAGGATGATCTTTCACAACCGGGATGGTTTGATCGATTAGCTTATGAATATCCCGCAGATAAGCTCTTTCTTCCATATCGCAAAATGAAAGGGCAGAACCAAAATTTCCTGCACGACCTGTACGCCCGATTCTGTGTACGTAAGTCTCTGGAACATTAGGCAATTCAAAATTGATTACATGGCTAAGGTCATCCACGTCAATTCCGCGCGCTGCGATATCAGTAGCGACCAACACGCGAATTTTACCTTCTTTAAAATTACTCAAAGCCTTTTGCCTTGCGGCTTGTGTCTTATTCCCATGAATAGAATCAGCTTTAATATTTGCGCGGTAAAGATCTTTTGCAATTTTATCAGCACCATATTTTGTCCGTGTGAAAACCAAAGCGTTTTGAATTTGATCATTCTTCAAAAGATGGATCAACAATTGGCGTTTATCATTTTTTTCTACTAGATAAATATGCTGGTCCACATTTTCGGCAGTAGATGAAACGGCGGCAACTTCCACTCTCACAGGGTTTGTCAAAATAGAAGCGGATAGCCTTGTGATTTCCGGGGGCATGGTGGCTGAGAAAAAAAGTGTTTGCTTCTTTTCCGGAAGTAATGCAATAATTTTTCTAACATCGTGAATGAATCCCATGTCAAGCATGCGGTCGGCCTCGTCCAGTACGAACATTTTGATACCACTTAAGTTAACAAATCTCTGGGCGATCAAATCGAGTAATCTTCCCGGTGTGGCTATCAGGATATCCACCCCTTTGCGCAATTGCGTAGTTTGATGAAATTGTGAAACGCCACCAAAAATTACGGCATGTTTTAATCCCAAATGCTTTCCATAAGCTGAAAAACTTTCATCAATCTGGATAGCAAGCTCGCGGGTTGGGGTTAGTATTAGTGCTTTTATGTCGTGATTAAACGCATCTTCCTTTTGCTGTAACATCAGGTTTTGAAGAATAGGAATAGCGAAAGCAGCGGTTTTGCCGGTGCCTGTTTGTGCGCAACCTAATAGGTCTTTCCCACGAAGTATATGAGGAATAGATTCTTGTTGAATAGGAGTAGGTTCAGTATAACCTTCGGTTTCTAGCGCCTTCAAAATGGGCGCTATTAAATGCAATTCTTTAAATAACAATTTTATTGTTTTAATGTAAGTGATAACTTCCCTGAAAATAAATGGTTTCTGAAAGTTTGTTAATTTGTATGCTCAACAACCTATGACTTGATGAGCTTTTTAAGAGGATCCAGTCTTCTAAGTAGGAGAATAGTTCGGCAAAAGTAGTGTTTTTCATTGATTTATCACTATAACGTTAAATAGTTGTTTTAATTTTAACGAGATCAATTCAAAAACGAATTAATTTTATATCTACTTTTTTAATTCAGTATTTTCATAGTAAACGAACAAATAAAGTGGAAATTCATTTTGATAAGAAGAAACTAAACAAGCATGAAAAAAATAAAAGAAGCGACGAAAACGATCATTGATGTTAGAAGACCAGATGAATTTGCAAAAGGACACGCGGAAGGGACCGTTAATATTCCTTTGAATGAAATCCCTGAAAGGTTGGCTGAAATTAAAAAAATAAAACCACCGGTCATAGTGGTTTGTGGCGGAGGAACCCGTCATGTCAAAGCCTTTGAATTATTAAAAGCCAATGGAATAGAAGCTGAAAAAGGAGGAAGTTGGAAAGATTTTTAAAACGACTAACCAGACTTATATTTTTTTTATCCGGGTTTTTAATTCAAAACATCATTTCAAAAAAAGTTGGATAACTATCACTCCAAAACTTTTTTAGCATCTGCACTTTTTGACAACATTGGAATTTTTTCAAAAACCAAATATCCCCACGGTTTCAGGTAGACATCTTTCTGATCTGGAAAATTTACATCATCACCACCGAACACATTTCTAAAGATTCCATATACATTTTTTACTAAAAAATTCAATCCCTGGTCGGTAAAGTTCAAGATCACTAATACCTGGCTCGATTTGTATTTTCGCAAGTAAGAAAAGACGCTATGATCCTCCGGATGAGAAATAATCTGGGTCATTACCTCAGGATCCCCGGCGCGCAAGGCTTTGCTGGTAGCTTTCAGCGTCAGTAATGTTTTATAAAATGTGTGAAGTTCAAATTTCCCGGTCCAATCAATAGAGTCTTTATCAAAAAAGGCCAATCGCTTTCTATTGGGTAATTCCTGCCCGGAATAGATCATGGGAATTCCATCCCATGTAGCCGAAAAAACATCCAGTAATTCCACTGCGTCCCCATATTTTTCATATTCAGTTCCATTCCATGAATTTTCATCATGATTGGATGTAAAGTAAACCCGGAAGGCATTACAGGGGAATTCAGTTACCGATTTGTATAAAACTGTAAGCAGGCTTTGAAGGTTCATTTTTTTTTGATAAAATTCCTGGGTTGCATGCATCCATCTCCAGGTATATGTCGCATCGAAAACGGTGTGGAAATCAGGCTCTTCGCACTCTGCCAGCCAAAAAAGGGTTTTTTTCTCCTGCGAAGTCTTCTTTTTGGCATATATCCAAAAATCCAATGGAACAAGATGAGCCATATCGCAACGAAACCCATCAACATCATATTCATTAATCCAAAATCTTAAAACTTCAACCATTTCCTTCCACACTTCATGCACTGAATAATCCAATTCGGAAACATCTGCCCAGCCGTGAGGATGACTAATATTGTTATTATCGTCATGAACATAATATTCCGGATGAT
>JBDTJV010000118.1:0-4213 GCA_039935675.1 Ginsengibacter sp.
TTTTTTTTGAAAAGGAACCGGCATTTAAGGCAATTCTCATCGATCATTTATTATTTACTTTCATCCGAATTTATTTTTGGATTGAAAATTTAAGAAAAAGGAATCGAAATCTTTTTGTTAACGCAACACTTTCAATTTGACTGTTTCGATCCTTGTATTAGTTACTTTTAAAATGTCAAACTGGTAGTCATCAATAATGATGCGGTCTTTCTCTCTTGGGATAGATTCGTGAATATTGATTATATACCCGGAAAGGGTTTCTGTTTCTTCACTCTTCCTGAAAGCAAGCTTATATTTTTCTCTTAGGTCATCCAGTTCGAGCCGGCCACTAAAAAGAAATTCATTTGGGGCGATCTGTTTGTCCACCAGGTTTTCCTGCACGTCATATTCATCATAAATATCTCCAAAAATTTCTTCCAGCAAATCTTCCATTGTTACAATGCCGGCCGTACCTCCAAATTCATCAATTACCCATGCGATACTTTTCCTTTCTTTGGTGAATTTGCTGATCAGGTCAGATGCATTCATGCTTTCCGGAATCACCGGGATCGGCAATAAAATTGAGGTGAGTGATTGTGGATTTTTAAACAGGTCGAGCTGATGAACGTAACCTTTAATGTTATCAATATTATCTTCATAAACCACCAGTTTGCTCAGTTTTGTTTCTATAAAACGCTCTTTAATTTCTTCCAGGCTGATATTGTCGTTTACCGCAATTACTTCTTTCCTTGGGATCAGGCATTCGCGAACGCGGGTTTCTGAAAGCATCAGCACATTTTCAAATATTTCATTATTCATTTCAATATTTTCATCATTATCGTTCATATTTAATTGCTGCACATAATGATCAATATCCATCTTGGTAAAAGATTGGGTTTTATGCTGAATTTTTACATTGAAAAGGTATTTTAAGATCCATTCTGAAATACTTACAAAGTATTCGGCTGTTAGAGAGAATAAGGAATAAAAAGTTTTTACAATAAAAGTGATAAAAACGCTGGCCGTAATTGAATTGCCCTTAGCCCGTAAAATGGCCCGGAATATCGTTTGAAAAAGGATCAGGAAAAAAGTCAGGATCAATGTTTCAACCGCAAGAATTATGTATTGATTATCGATAGACCAGTATTCCCAAAGTCCGGATAGTACTCCTGTCCACAATAAACCATAAATCACAAACAGGATATTGATAGTGAGCAACATGGTAACTATGAAGCGGGCGGGTTTTTGCAAAAAAAACGCCCAGCTTTTTCCGCTATAGTTGCCTTGTTTTTTACTCAATTCTACCGATAATTTATTGGCAGAAATAAAAACAGATTCTATTCCCGAAAAAAATCCAATCAGCAATAAGGCAATTATGATCGGTACAAATGTTAACCAGTCCATAAGATCAAATTTATTAATTGGCCAAAGAAAGGAAATTTACTGATCCAAAAAATTCCTGACGATCCTTTCTGTTTCCTTACAGGCGTCTTCCAGGTTTTTATTCACTACAATATTCTGGAATTGATTTTTAAAGGTCATTTCAAAAGCAGATTTATTTAATCTTGCTTCCAGGGAATCCTCTGTTTCAGATCCCCTCATTTTCAATCTCCTTTTTAATTCTTCTTCGGAAGGTACCTGGATAAAAATAGTTATCGTATTTACCGGATACTGCTGTTGAACATGAATAGCGCCCTGCACATCAATATCCAGCACCGGAATTTTATTTTCATCCCAGATTCTTTCTATTTCTGATTTTAAAGTTCCGTAATATTTTCCTTCATACACCATTTCCCATTCTAAAAATTCTTTATTATGAATCTTTTCGGTGAATTCTTCTTCGGAAATAAAATAATAGTGATTTCCTTCTTTTTCAACTTTTCTTGGAGGACGCGTAGTAGCCGACACAGAAAACGCCAGCGAAGGATTTTTTTGGATCAGGTAATTTACAATAGACGTTTTCCCTGATCCCGAGGGAGCCGTTATTAAAATAATCTTGCTGTATTTTTTTTCCATTACTTATTTCATTTTCAAATTAGCTAATTAGCTAATTACGAACGATTTCTGCCCCCAAAGATGCCAATCTTTTATCAATATTTTCGTAACCGCGGTCTATTTGTTCAATATTTTGGATCACGCTTTTTCCTTCGGCGCTCAAAGCGGCAATCAGCAAAGCCACGCCAGCCCTGATATCCGGACTTGTCATGGTAATTCCCCGCAAAGGAAATTTTCGTCCAAGCCCTACGACTACGGCTCTGTGGGGATCACACAAAACAATTCGCGCGCCCATTTCAATGATCTTATCAACAAAAAACAGCCGGCTTTCAAACATTTTTTGGTGAATCAGTACACTTCCTCTTGCCTGTGTGGCCACTACAAGAATAATACTTAACAAGTCTGGTGTAAGCCCTGGCCACGGATGATCAGAAATTGTCAGCATGGACCGGTCAAGATAGGTTTCTAATTCATATAATTTTTGGGAAGGAATATGAATGTCATCGCCGGAAAAATTCATTTTAATTCCCAATTGTTGAAACCTTGCCGGAATGACGCCCAAATGTTCTATGCCCGCATTCTTGATAGTAATCCCACTTTGTGTCATCGCAGCCAGGCCAATAAAAGACCCAACTTCGATCATATCCGGCAGAATGTGATGCTCCGTACCCTGCAATTCCTGCACACCATTAATGGTAAGCATATTGCTTCCAATGCCTGAAATATCGGCTCCCATACTATTCAACATTTTGCAAAGTTGCTGGATATAGGGCTCACAGGCACAATTGTAAAGAGTGGTAATTCCTTCTGCCAGAACAGATGCCATAATAAGATTGGCTGAACCCGTTACACTTGGCTCTTCCAGTAAGATGTAAGTTCCTTTTAGCCGTGATGCGTGTAGGTAAAAAAAAGATTCTTTGGTTCGATAATCAAACCTGGCTCCCAATTTCTTAAATCCCAGAATGTGGGTGTCCAGCCTTCTATGGCCTATTTTGTCGCCGCCGGGTTTTGGAATATAAGCTTTCCTAAATCGGGAAAGCAATGGCCCTGCAAGCATTACACTGCCTCTCGAGCGGCCGGTTCTTTGCTGAAATGAGGAAGTAGATAAAAAATTTACGTCCACATTATCCGCTTTAAAAGAGCAGGTATGCCGGTCAATTCTTTCAATGGAAACTCCTAATCCTTCGAGTAATTCTATCTGTAAATTTACGTCCGTGATGTCCGGAATATTGTGAATGATTACTTTTTCTTTGGTCAATAAAACCGCAGAAATTACCTGCAGCGCTTCATTTTTGGCACCCTGTGGAGTTATTTCTCCTTTTAATTTTTTTCCTCCTGTGACTACAAATGAACCCATGAAAAAAAATATTGTGAGATCTATTAATAATAAAAACCCCGGCAATTATTGAATGCCAGGGTGCAAATTTGCCAATTAATTATTCATTAAGCATAACTCATTTTAAAAGGAACCGGATTTATTGGAAAAGAGATTTTTGAAACGCTAAATTCATTTCAAAATCTTTTCTTCCCAAATTTCCTGTTATTGTTGTTGTTCCTGTTATCACGTCCTCCTCCCTGGTTGCGGTTATTTCTTTGGCCAAAATTTTTGCGGTATTTCCCGCCTCCTGATCCAAATTCTTCCCGGATAATTTCTGTACGGTGCTTTACAAAAGGCCGGTTGTTAAATTCCAGCTCACCCTGTGTAATTGAAGACAATTCTGTCTGAATATTATCATCATGAACAAGCTCTTTGTGCCAGTTGCTATAGGTAAGCTTCATATAATAAGCAATCGAATTGGCAAAACCCTGTCTTTTTTCCGGATCCTCTTCGCTTAAAGCTTTGTCTATTACTATCTCAATATTTTTCCCAAGATGATTATACTTTGGATATCTTTTGGGATAAGGGATCGGGTCGGGTTTAGCTCTTAGGGTTTCACGTGTCGGGATTGGATATGGGCTATCCACATCCAGTTTAAAATCGCAGATCAAAAAAAGATGATCCCACAATTTGTGGCGAAAATCTTCTATATTTTTTAAATGAGGATTTAAGAATCCCATCAATTCTATGAGAGCATTAGCATTCTTTTGACGCTTTTCCCTATCTTCAATTGTCAACACATACTCCGCCATTTTTTGGATGTGACGCCCATATTCTCTTATAGTGAGATAATTACGGGTTGTATTGTATTCCATGTTATCAAGATTTTTCATCTGGCAAATGTATAAATAATAAAATTAG
>JBDTJV010000119.1:0-5384 GCA_039935675.1 Ginsengibacter sp.
GCTTGCCCTTTATTATGGATTTTTTCGAATTTCATTTCTATAACATTTTCTGACACAAAATTACAAGAAAGTGTTTATTTATATGGGAAATACTATGTAAAAGGTACTAAATCTTTCATTCCCAAAAATACCAAAGCCGCTAAAACTATCCTGATAAATAATTTAACTTGCAACCTTTAATCAAATTTTTAAGGATGAACCAGACAAGTTATAATAAATCATTGGGTGATTAAAATAGAAAATGTGACTACCCTGACTTCCTTTTTTCATAAAAAAAAATAAAAAGTATTCAATGAAATTAGTTTCTTATTTGAATGAAGATCATGCCCAATTGGCGATTTTGGTAAATGGATATTTGTTTGATACCGATCATTTAAATCCAAATTTACCTTCTTCGATGACGATGTTTTTAAATTACTGGGAAGATTCTTATCCTATTGCCCATTCAGTAAACCGAACCTTATTAGAAGGCACCAAACGTTTTCGGGCCATTCCTATAGAAGAAGCTCAAATACTGGCGCCGGTCCCAAGTCCTACGAGTTGCCGGGATGCATACGCTTTCAGGCAGCATGTGGCTACAGCGAGGAGAAACAGGAATGCAGAAATGATTCCCGAGTTTGATCAATACCCTGTGTTTTATTTTACCAATCACAACAGTATTACCGGCCCTGGAGAAATTGTATGTATGCCAGATCATTTTAAAAAAATGGATTTTGAGCTCGAAGTGGCTATCGTCATTTGCAAACCCGGCAAAAACATTAAAGCATCCGAAGCGGATGAATATATTGGGGGTTATATGATCATGAACGACCTGAGTGCGCGGACATTGCAGATGGAGGAAATGAAATTGAATCTTGGGCCTGCCAAAGGAAAGGATTTTGCCACGGCTATGGGCCCATGGCTGGTAACACCTGAGGAACTGGAAGACTTTAAAATCGAAGCAAAAGAAAATCACACAGGGAATGCCTATAATTTAAAAATGACCTGCAGTATCAATGGAGTGCAGGTAAGTGAAGGAAACTTTGCAGATATGGATTGGACTTTTGCTGAAATTATTGAGCGTGCGAGCTATGGCGTTCAATTATTTCCCGGCGATATTATCGGAAGCGGAACTGTTGGCACCGGTTGTTTCCTGGAACTTAATGGTACAGGAAAATTAAACGATCCGGATTATAAAGAGCAATGGCTGCAGGAAGGAGATGAAATAGAAATGGAAATTGAAGGATTGGGAAAATTAAAGAATACAATTTTGAAAGATGAAAGCGATTTCTCTATTTTGGATTTGAAGAAGAAAATCCAGTGATCTTAATCGCAGCAGTTAGTAAACCAACAAATAATCATCATTTTCATTTTGCCAATATAAAACACGATCATTTTAAACGAGACTAAAACACCAGAAGTACAAAGTTTTTAAATTATGCAATTGCTCCGCGCCCGAACGGTTTTGTATCTACCATCGACAAGAATGGAAATATAGATCTCAACTTTGTTGGGGAAATGAAATGATTGATCAACAAAAAAATGCCTGGTAGCGCGACCTGTTGTCAACTGGCAGCCGAAAATTAGTTCTGAAAATTAGTTTTAAGTACAAGAATATCTTTCCTCTTTTAAAAATCTAATTTAAAATCAAAATGAAAAAACTTATAGTCATTTTTATTCTTTTCCAGTATGCAAAGGTATTTTCACAGGCGAATTCAGGACAGGTTTCTATTACAAATCCGCAAACTTATGGTTATGTAAATGGAATAAGGCTTGATAGTCTCAGCGCGGAATATGCCCAATTTGAGTGGGGTTTCCAAAAATTGTTTGTTGATTACGGCCAGGAAGAATCGAGGAAAAAGACAACAGTTACAGATGTCAAAGGCAATCCATTACTTTTTGCGAGGCAATCCGTTTCTTTTACGCTCAATTTTTTATACTTTAATGGTTGGCAATTCGGCCAGGCATATTATAGTCATAGTGATAAAACGGATATGGTTATTTTGAAAAAACGTCCTAGTGAATAGTTGATTTTCTTTTCAGTGTCCTCATTTTAAATGTGGATATCACCATGAAATATGGAAGTTGAAATGTGATTTCAAAAATGGGTGTTTATAAAGTAAAAGACGGTGAAATTATTTTAGACCAGTTTTTTATGAAAAAGATTGTTCTATAAACCGGGTTGCTTTTTCAAATCTTTCTTCATAATTGCCAGATATATTACACCATGGAGTTGATTGATTTACAAGGAGCTCTTTATAAAAATAATATAATTTTTCCCTTATTTTTTGATCCGGATATTCTCTCAATTTATCTTCAACCCATGGCAGATCGATGTCACAGAGAAAATATAGATCATATTTTCTTTCCGCGATCCTGTTCAAAATCCAGTTGTGGCATTGATTATAAACAAACTCTGCCCACACTTTCATTACATACATATCAGTGTCTATAAATAGAATAGGGAGATCAGGAAGAGTGTTATTGCTATTGTTCTTAAGAGAATTATATAATTCACTTGTAATTTTTGTTTCTAAATCGATTTGTCCTTTTGCAATAGTAAGCAAGTCATCATAGCTATATTCTGAACCATTTTTTTCCAAATATTCCCTGGCATATTCCGGAACCCACAATGTATTATAATGGGCCGCCAGCTTTTGACACAGCGTACTTTTTCCTGTGGATTCCGGACCGATGACGACAATCTTTTTAATTGATTTCATTCTCACTTTTTAATAAATATTCTCTCGCACGTTTTTGCCATTCGATCAATCCCCAAAAGGCCATTATCAAAAGAATCAGGTAATAAACGCTGGTAAATACATAGTGCTTTACAAAATACAAAGGAATGGAAGCAAAATTAGTAGCCACCCACCAATACCAGCTTTCGACCTTTTTCCTGGCCATCAGCCACATCCCGGTAAAAGCCGTAGAACTTGCAAAAGCATCAGCCCATGGAATCGCTCCCGGCGCAAAATCTTTTTTAAGATAGGAAAGCGCTCCAAAAATGACAACATAAAATGTGGCAAAGAACAGCAATTCCTGCACCCATTCTTTTCGGCTGCTCCAGGTAATATTTACCACATGTTCCTCTTGTTTATTCCTTTTCGCCCAAAGTATCCAGCCGTAAATACTCATTATTGTATAATACAAATTGACGGTCGCCTCCCCCAATAAACTTCCTTTAATACTAATGTAAACGTAAAAAATAGTGCCGATCAGGCCAGTAGGATATACCCAGATATTTTCTTTCCTGGAAAACCAAACACTAACAATTCCTGAACAAACAGCGATGTATTCTACCCAGCTTGTTTGTTTCATTCCGGCAATAAACTCAGTATATATTTCAGGAAAGGTCAAGCGAAAATATTTAGCGCCAAATGTACTTTAGAAAAAAGAACCGGTGAACTTTTTATATGAAAGAATGCCGAAATAAAACCTGTTTTTTATCCGCCTGATTTTGGATATCCTGAAAAATTTCGGATTAGTAATGAATTAATTTCTGTACCATTTCATCCAATCTTGATTTTGCTAAAAAGTTATTTTCCAGTTCTTTGTTGAACGGAATTGGTGTATCGAGAGAAGCGCACCGCATTACAGGGGCGTCTAAAAATTCAAAACAATTTTGAGCAATCCAAGCGGCTATCTCGCCTCCAATGCCACCCGTAAAAGTATCTTCGTGAAGAACCAATACTTTGCCGGAATTATTTACTGAATTTCTTATGGCTTTATAATCCAATGGCAATAAGGTTCTTAGATCCAAAATGTCGATTGAAATTTCCGGGTGTTTTTCGGCATATTCTGTTGCCCATATTACCCCCAATCCATAGGTGATGATACTAACGTCAACCCCTGTACGAACTTGTCGCGCTTTCCCGATTTCGGTTTCATAATATTCTTCCGGAAATGGAGCAGAAATGCTTCTGTACAAACCCTTGTGCTCAAAAAACAGGACAGGATTTGGATCGTTGATCGCTGCAATTAATAAGCCTTTCGCATCTTCTGGTGTGGAAGGATAAACTACTTTTAACCCGGGAGTGTGCACAAACCACGCTTCATTACTCTGACTGTGAAATGGCCCTGCGCCTACTCCTGCGCCAGTTGGCATCCGGATAACTACGTCTGCATTTTGACCCCAGCGATAATATATTTTTGAGAGATTATTGATGACCTGGTTGAAACCCAACGTAACAAAATCCGCAAATTGCATTTCCACTACACTTTTGAATTCTTCCAGGGAAAGTCCAAGTGCTGCTCCTACAATGGCACTTTCACATAATGGCGTATTTCTTATCCTTTGCTTTCCAAATGCTGCTAATAATCCTTCTGTTGCTTTAAATGCGCCACCATATTCTGCAATGTCCTGTCCCATTAAAATTAATTCCGGGTGGGCAATCATTGATTGAAAAAGTGCCTCTTTAATTGCATCAATAAAGCGATCTCCTCTTTCTATGGAAAAATTATTTTCCTTTTGTCTTTGTAAAAATTGTTGCTTATCCGATTCAAAAGTGGTTATTCTTTTTGCATACAAATCTTCTTTTTCTCTTTCAACAAGTATTTTATTTTCTTTGGATTCTTTAGGCTCGAATTTCTCATTTTGTGTATGGTTTAAAGCATGAAAACTTTTATCAATATATTCGGCGATCTCAGTTTTTATTTCAGCAGCCTGTGGATTTGTAAGGATGTTTTCCTCAACCAGGAATCGCTCATAATTTTTGATCGGGTCTCTTTCGATCCATTGTTCAAATAATTCTTTGGGTACATATTTTATCCCGCTTGCTTCTTCATGACCTCGCATTCTGAATGTCATACATTCGATGAGGTATGGCTTTTGATTTTTGATACAATATTCCCGTACACCTTTTACTGTTTCATAAACAGTAAGAATATTATTGCCATCAATTTGCACACCTTCCATTCCATAGCCTTTTGCCCTGTCCACAAGATTTTGACAACGGTATTGCTCACTTACCGGCGTGCTTAATCCATAACCATTATTTTCAATGATAAAAATTACGGGTAAATCCCAAACGGCAGCTACATTCAAAGCTTCATGAAATTCACCTTGACTAGTGCCTCCTTCTCCTGTAAAGGTCAAAGAAACTTTTTCTTCATTTTTCAATTTGTAAGCAAGGGCCGCGCCATCTGCAACAGAAAGTTGAGGACCTAAATGCGAGATCATTCCGCAAATAAAATGTTCTTTATTTCCAAAATGAAAACTACGTTCTCTTCCCTTGGAATAGCTGTCAAGACTCCCTTGCCATTGTTTAATTAATTGCGGCAAAGGAATTTTTCTTGTTGTAAAAACCCCTAAATTTCTGTGCATCGGCATGATCCATTCATTACTTTCCAACGCATAAGTAGCGCCTACAGAAATAGCTTCCTGCCCGATTCCACTAAACCAT
>JBDTJV010000120.1:0-3918 GCA_039935675.1 Ginsengibacter sp.
ACCATCTCTGATTACCTATTTACCAAATGTCTTTTATTTGCAAAAGTGAATTTGCCGGAACAGGAATTTTTATTGTACCAAAAATTATTTGACATTATCAATCCACAATTGGTGCAACCTGATCTGCTCATTTTTCTTCATGCGCCGATTTTAAAATTAAAAGAGAATATAAAAAAAAGGAATCGTTCATATGAACAATCCATCGAAGCGTCTTACCTGTTTTCATTGCAGGAAATTTATGCTGAATATATCAAACAGCATAATGTAAAGACGCTTTTTATTGATGTATCAAACGCTGATTTTATTGGAAATGAAAGCCATTTGGAAATTGTGTTAGACGCGCTGGAAAAGGATTATGAAAATAACCAGAACTATATAACGTTGCCTTAAAATAAGTTTAAATGCCTCTTAAATCCGATCCGTTTTCTTCTATTAGAGTTGTTGAATACCGGAATTTATTGATTGGAAGGTTTGCATTTATTATGGGATTGAGAATGATGGCAACGCTCATTGGATGGTGGATTTATTTGTTAACCAATGATCCATTTGCCATCGGACTTGTTGGTTTGTCGGAAGTAATTCCTGCCCTCTCATTAGCTTTATATGCCGGTCATGTTATTGATCAAAGTGAAAAAAGAAGATTATTATTAAAAGGGATTATTCTTTATTTTTTGGCTGCAATAACTTTGGTTTTTATTTCGGGAAAATTCGTTTCATCTCATTTGAGTAATCATTGGATTGCGGTCTGTATTTACCTGGTTATTTTTTGTACGGGTATTTTCCGTGCCTTTACTGGTCCTGTATTCAGCGCGATAATTGCCTATATAGTTCCGAGAAATGATTTACAAAACGCAACTACATGGAGCCAGGGCACGTGGCTATCAGCATCAGTTACCGGTCATGCCACGGGCGGATTTTTGATTGCAATAGTTGGAATAACAGGCACATTAATCAGCACGAGTTTTTTAATCTTCCTTTCTTTTTTCTTTTTGGTTAAATTAAAACCAAAGCCAGCTTCAGTTGTTAAGGGAGTCGTTCGTACATGGGAAAGTGTAAAGGAAGGATTGCGTTTTGTTTATAAGACCAAAGAGCTTTTCAGTTCTTTGTCACTTGATCTTTTTGCCGTTTTATTTGGCGGGGCTGTTGCGCTAATACCAATATACGCAAGAGATATTTTAAAAGTGGGATCAGAAGGATTTGGAATTTTAAATGGGGCTTCAGATATGGGATCTATTTTAATTGTGATCATTCTCACCATTTTCCCCGCAAAGAAAAACCAGGGAAAGAAATTATTACTGGCAGTAGGGGGATTTGGGATTTGTATTATCATTTTTGGAATGTCTAAGATTTTTCTGCTTTCTTTTGCTGCATTAATGATCTCGGGAATGCTGGACGGTATAAGCGTTGTAGTGCGCGGAACCATTACCCAATTGAAAACACCGGACCACATGAGAGGCCGTGTCATGAGTGTTAATTCAATGTTTGTGAATTCGAGTAATGAACTGGGGCAATTTGAAAGTGGTGTAATGGCTAAATTAATGGGAACAGTTCCTTCGGTGATTTTTGGAGGAAGTATGACTTTGCTTATCGTGATATTTATGTGGTTCAAATCTCCAACTTTGAGAAAAATGCAATATTGAATAAAGGCTTCTTAGAGAATTCGCTTTTGAAACAATATTTTTTTCTATTAGTCGTTTTAGTAAGTAATAATTTGATCGGATTACGGTCAATTTATTAAATAGACTGTGTAAGATAAATTAGCCTGTCCATAACCAATATGAAAAATTATCTGAAATATTGTTTCCTGTTTTTTTGGTTCTTGGGTGGTTTTTGTTGCTTTGCACAAGCCCAACCTTATTTCCGCGCCGTTTCCTATATGGACACAACCTTAAAATTCCAGGCGGACAGTATCAAAAGGCAAATGTCTTCCCAGGGGTTTATGGTAGTAAAAGAAGCTCCAATCAGGATGGAAAGCGGCTACGAGATGCCTGTAATTGTACCTCTCACTCAAGGTACATGGTATGACTTCGTTTTTATTGGTGACAATACCTCTAAACTTTATGAAGTAAGAATGTTTGACTACAATGATAAACAGGTAGTTTACGAAAAACATTTTGGTGAAGGAGTAGAGAGTAATGTTATCAATTTTTCCTACATCCCTAAATTTACTGAATACCACATTATTAAACCTGTGCAGGTTAATAAAAAGAAGAAAGAAAATATTAGTGGTTATATTATTATGTTTAAAAAAATAAAATAACTCCATTCTTTCGCCCTTTTCTTGTGAAATTTCCCGTTATTTGTTTGAAAGGGTAAATCAATTAAAATAGAAATTCGGTTTATTTGCTGGTTTACTGTAAACAAAAATAACAAACGATCATTCTCATGCGTACGCTCACCGCTGCTATAATTGGATTAGCTTTTATAATTGGATTGTTCATTATCGCCCGCGCTTACAAATACAGGTCTATTAGCCAGGATACGATTGTAGTTACAGGGTCGGCCGAAAAAGATTTTGTAAGTGATCTGATTGTTTGGAGTGGTTCCTATTCCAGGAAATCAATGGACCTGAAAAGCGCTTATGCCCAATTAAAAGATGATGAAAAAATAATCAGGGATTATTTTCATTCAAAAGGAGTAGCGGATACCTCGATGGTATTTTCATCTGTCAATATTATTAAAGAATTTAATTACAAAACTGATGAGAATGGCAGAGCATTAGGTCAGACATTTTCCGGTTATAACCTTACCCAAACTGTCAGGGTCGAATCAGGCGATGTAGATAAGATCGCGGGCATTTCGAGGCAGGCAACAGAACTGATACAACAAGGAATAGAATTCAACTCTTCAGCACCTTTATATTACTATGCCAAACTCACTGATATTAAAATGGATCTTCTCGCGAAGGCAAGCGCGGATGGTAAAAAACGCGCTGAAATTATTGCAGAAAATGCCGGAAACTCTTTAGGCAAACTAAAAAAAGCAACACTGGGAGTTTTTCAAATTACCGGAAAAAATACAGATGAAGATTACAGCTTTGGAGGCACTTTCAACACTTCCAGCAGAAATAAAACCGGCTCCATCACCATTAGAATGGAATTTGCTGTTGATTAATATTGCTTTTTTTAAGGCAATAAATCCCCAAATAAAATCCCAAATTTTTATCTCCGAATAGTTTTTTGAATTTTTCAAATTTTGAATCAGAAAACGTTTGACTTAGAACAATCGTAATACTAATCCATGTTTGTACCTTTGCACGCTATAAATTTTTTTGAAAAAATATGGAACTGAGTAAGAATTATATCCCGGCAAATGTGGAAGAAAAGTGGTACAAATACTGGATGGAAAAAAAGTATTTTAAAAGCGAACCTGATCAAAGAAAGCCTTATACAGTTGTAATACCACCGCCAAATGTAACGGGAGTGCTGCACATGGGCCATACGCTTAATGAAACTGTACAGGATATATTGGTCAGAAAGGCAAGAATGAGTGGCTTTAATGCTTGTTGGGTACCTGGAAGTGATCATGCTTCAATTGCTACCGAAGCTAAAGTAGTTGATATGCTGAAGCGTGAAAAAGGCATAGACAAAAATAATTTATCAAGAGAGGAATTTTTGAAGTACGCTTTTGAATGGAAGGAGAAATATGGGAATATTATTTATAGCCAGATTGCCAAGCTAGGGTGTAGTGTTGATTGGGACAGGACTACATTCACCATGGATGATCATTATTATAAAGCGGTGATCAAAGTGTTTGTTGGTATGTTTAAAAAAGGATTGATATATCGTGGTGCAAGAATGATCAATTGGGATCCTGCAGCTAAAACCGCTTTAAGCGATGAAGAAGTGGAATATAAAGATGTGATGGGGAAATTGTATTATATAAAATACAAGATCAAAGATGAACCACAACCAGCCA
>JBDTJV010000121.1:0-6541 GCA_039935675.1 Ginsengibacter sp.
TTAAAAGCCGGCCCGCTTTTCACTTCTGTTACGTCTCCACAACCAATCATTCCCCAACGAATGTCGTCCATAGAAAATATTTTTAAAATATTGAAATTTAAAAGTAGATCATTAAGATGTAAAAGAAAAGGATTCAGTCGCCTCATCCTCACACACCTCTTTTTTACAAAAATAATTCCTGGTTAATAGTAAACAAACAAATACTTCGAATTCCTATTACAAATAAAAATTGGTCAAGATGATTCCTTATAAAGTCTATATTTGTTTCAACACTAATAACTCATACAATTTCAATTATAAAAAAGATTTTTTACGAGATCTTTCAAAAACGTTTCAAGTCCTTACAAATTATTATGAAATACTTTTTTTGTTTCTTATTCGTCATTATCTTATCAAATGGTTGTAAGCCGAAAGTATTGTCTGGTGTAGATCTGGAAAATAAACTTAAAGAAACAATGGCTACGCACTTAGACAAGGTCCCGCATCCCGGAATTGAGTTTAAAGTTAAAAATGTTACTTATTTCCCCGAAACAGATAAAAAAGATTATATCTGCCAGTTCGAGGTAGACATGCAGTATAAAGACAGGGACACCATAGGTATAATGAAAGCGGTCATCAGTAACGATTTCAAAGATGTACAAAGATTTCAATAACCATAATTTTAAAAAGGATCGAAGACTATCAATTAAAAAAGCTGGTAATTCTCATTGAAACTTATTCTTGTCTTTAGCTATTTTCTGCCGAAACATTTCATTCAAGTTTTGATTTGCGCCTTTCAAAACCAGGATCAAAGCCCCTTTTTCTCTTGCATAAATATTCGTAATACTGTCTGCTAAAGTGGCTGATGAAAAATCTCTAATAAAAGGATGTTGCATTTCATCATGATCGTCAGTTATTACAATTATATTCACAATGTGCAAACTATCCGGAAGCCAATATAAAAAACTCGCATTATCACTGTAGGCTACCGGTAGGCCATATTTTTTCCGGTAATAATTAATGGCTCCTGCCTGTCCATAATTATCCGCAAAAATGACTGTGTTCTTTTTCTCCTGGTCAGTCAAAGAAGACCAGGCATTTGCAGTTTTTTGAGCCATCTCTTCCCAACCTAACATATCAGCAAAATCCTGTGGCAAGGCGTGATCTTTTAGATCTTCCCATTTCAAAGCACCGGATTTTTTCAAATGTATCGCCTGGTAGTAACCTGCCAATCTCGTTGGACTCGCAACAGGCAATAACATTGGTAGCAAAGGGATGCCAAATAATAAGGGGATGGCAATAAATGCATATTTCCAACCGATGGAATATTTTGTAGCAAAGCGCTCTAATTGCACAGCACCAAAAGCAAATAAAACCGGGTATATCCCGAGAGAATAATAACTTTTACCCTGGAAATAAAGTAATAAGATTATAACAAATAAATATGCCCACGCAAAAATTCTAAATCTCCCCTTCTCTTTAAAGATTGCAAAATACAAACCCGCAATCCAGATAAAAACGCAGGAAATATTCATAAGCAATTGATCCGCTAAAAATCCTTTTGGGTTAATGTATTGTAATTGTGTTTCCTGCAATTCCTTCATGTGAACAAACACAGGAAAATGACGATCATATTGCCAAATTAAATTGGGAAGAAAGATCAAAAATGCAATAAGGCTTGCTAAATATAAATGCTTGTTTAAGAAGATCTTTCTTTGCCTGGTAATTATAGCTGCCAATAAAATACTAATAATAAAAAAAGCGACTGAATATTTACTGTTCATCCCAAGTCCCATACTTATACCCAAAATATACAACCAGGAATTTTTTTCAGTCTGAATGTATCGAAGGATAGAATAAGCTATCAGCGTCCAGAAAAAAAATTCCAAAAAGTTTGGTTGAAATAAAAAATAAACGCGCAAATACGCACCAAAAATAAAAGGAAGCAAAGCAAGGAATAATGCGAAAACACGGCCGCCAAAAGAAATAATTATTTTGCCAACCAGGAGGTAAGTAAAAGCACCGAATAATGAAGGCCACAATTTTAACCAAAAAAAACCGGCTCCAAAAAGATTACTTACCCAGGCAAAAACAGAAAGCAATGGCGGGACCTCCATGTATCCCCAGGCCATGTGATGCCCTTCAGCAAGATATAAAAATTCATCCCGCTGAGGTTGATAATAATGGCTCTGCAAAATAAATGGAAGAATGAATTTTATCAATGCGAAGAGAATCAAAAATCTGGCTTCCTTTTTCATACTATTTTTTATTTCAATTCTTTCATTATTTCTTCCACTGCTTTTTCAATTTGCGGGTCTTTATCATGCATCCTGTCTTCGAAAGTATTTTTCACATAAATATCCGGCGAAACCCCATTGTGCTCCAGGTTTTTGCCATCCAAAGTATAACAACCCCATGAAGGCAATCTAACTGAGGAACCATCAACGAGTAACATAGCACTGGTAAATATGATCCAATGATAGGTATCTGTTCCAACAATAGTTCCCAGTTTCAACTGTTTAAATCCGGCAGCAGTCATTTCTCCATCGCTTAATGTCTGCTCGTTTACCAACAAAATAATTGGTTTTGCCGCAGGAGCAAAATCAGGTTGAGGACTCATTTTCCCATCCCTGTATTTCCATTGGAGATAAGGCCGCTGTGATAAAAATTGAAGTACTTTATCATGCACATTTCCACCGGTATTGTATCTCAAATCCAATATCAATGCTTTTCTCTGATTTACAGAATCCGAAACCATTTTTAGTTCAAAATCTTTTAGTGCGTCCATGCTCATATCTTTCATATAAACATAACCGATTTGGTTATTGCTTAGCTGATCCACCAAACGACGGTTTGCATCAATCCATTCATCGTATAAATGACCTTGCATCACATTAGGAGTAGCCGGATGAATTTTTATTGTAAAATTTTTATCCCCGCGTTTAAAACCCAACTCCATTTCATCGGGCATTTGTGAACGCATAAAATAAAAGTCACGGTTCTGCGAAGCCTCAGTTTTTACACCATCCACACTGATCAATTCGTCTCCTTTTTTAATATCAATATCTGCAACATCTGCGCAGCCATCTTTAATAACATGATCCACGATGTAAGGATCTTTGTTGCTAAACATCAATCCTGGTTCGGCTGTTATTGTTTTATAAAAAGTTTTTTCATCATTACCAAAAGTAGAAAACCCATAATGAGAGGAGTTTAATTCACCCATCATATTGTTTAATAAAACCCTGAAATCATTCCGTGTTTGCAGTTGCGGCAAGAAAGAAGCATATCGATCACGAATGGATTTCCAATCTACACCATTGAAATTTTGATTGTAATAATTTTCCTGGAGATCAGACCATGCTTCATAAAACATTTGATTGAATTCATCATTCATATTAATAGTAAATGGAAAACTGATATTTACTTTTTCTAATGAATTATTTTCAATTGACAGCTTATTGATATTTCCATTATTCAGTGAGTAATAATGATCTTTATAACCTTTGATTTCAAGGTCGCGCCCATCTCCATCCTTTATTTTTTCGGTCTTCGTTTTTTCAAATGGTTCGAAAGTAAGTTTCCACAAAGAAGACTTTCCTCCTTCATGATTCGAAATAAAAAACACATAAGTTTTGTCATCATTTTTAATGACATACAAATCTGATTGATCACCAAAATCAGGGCCTATCTGCTCTATACGATCCATTAAATCATTGAAGTCAATTTTTATTTCCGGCTTTGGGATCGCAGTATTTTTAGCAGTTTCTAATTTTTCTTTTTCCTTTAACTTCTTTATATTTTGTTTTTTATCTTCTTTTTTAACAGTGTCAATCCTGGAGGTATCTGCATTCTTTTTTACAAATAAAGAATCAAACATATCAGAACGATATGGACTGCTAATCTTTTCCAATGGCATACGGTACATCTTTTCATTTTCAGGGCCGTAAGGATAGGAAGGATGCGTTCTATCGGATACAAAATAAATATATTTTCCGTCCGGCGACCAGAAAGGATTTGACTCCGTAACACCTGTATTGGTAATATTATAAACCTGCTTATCATCTATCCTGTAGAGAAATATATCCTGTTCAAAATTCCGATGAGCAGTGTACAATACATATTTGTCATCCGGCGAAAATGAGGGATTAGAATTTTCAAATCCCCATATCTCATCTTTTACTATAACCGAACTCTGCATATTTTCCAGGTCAATCATACGTACTTCATCTGTACCGCATAGGTAGACAGCTTTTGTCCTATTACTATTGAAAGTCAGTGCCCTACTATTTTTCACATCATTGGTAATTTGTTTCTCCGGTTCATCACCTTCCACATTCTTTGAAAAAAGATTTGCAAACCCCTTGGTGGTTTGAGTATATAATAACGACTTGTTATCTTTTAACCAATGAACTTCCTTTACTCTTTCCTGGTTCAATGTTTTTATTTCACGAATGAATTTTCCTTTGCTGTCTGATACAAATAATTTTCCTCTCGAAATGAATGCCAGTTTCTTCCCATCACCCGAAAGATCAAAATCACTAATATTTCCACTAACGTCCAAATTCTGCAGGTCGGATAGTGTATTGTATTTAAAAACTTCCAATGGAATTTTCTCCGTTTTTTTTGATGAAATACTATAGCTAAATAATTGAAAATCTTTTTCAAACACAATCTTATCCCCTGCCGCATCTACATACGGATGCATGATCGATGTTGCAAAGTTTGTAAGCTGTGTTTTCTTCCCATCTATGAAAGTATAAAGATTGTATTGACCATTCGCTTCGTCTGAAACAAAATAAATATGACCAGTTTTATCAACAGTTGCCCACATGTCTTTTCCCTTCCAGTCTGTATAACGTTTATACTTTCCCGTTACGAGATTATAAGATTGAATATCGGGATTGAAAGGACCTTTATATCCAAGGCGGTTTGCAAAAAATGAGCTTTCAAATGTATCATCAAAAAATATTTCTCCTGTCACCGGATCTTCAAAAGCATTGTGGGTGTAATCAAAATTATTATCACTAAAAACCCGTAAAGGATTGCCTCCATTGATGTTCACTTTGTAAGTTGACATCCGGTCATAGCTGTTGGATGTAAAATAAATGTATTTGCTGTCCCATGACCAGGATTCTACATTATCGCTCCCGCTATTAAAAGTCAATCTTTTAATAACACCTCCGTTTAGTGGCATAATATAAACGTCATAATTTCCAAATTGCGAATTACTGAAAGCAAGCCACTTACCGTCTGGTGAAACTCTTGGATTGCTGGCAATTCCTTCCATTGAAGTGATACGCATAGAAGTGCCGCCATCTGAGGAAGCCTTCCAAATACCGCCATAATAGCTAAAAAAAAGTGTTTGGCCATCAGGGGTTAGTGCGGGGTAAGATGTAAAATACGGGCTTGCATCCTGCGCTCTTAATAAATTCTGCAAACAGAAAAATGTAAGCAGGAGCAATAAAATTTTTTTCATTTGAATGATTTGTGTAGACTATAAAGTGATGGTAAAAATTAAAAATAAAGAAAAAAACAATGGAGTGCCAAAATTAATGATGAATGGATCAACTGCCCGTTTAACTGATTATATATCGAATTCAAGACAATACTTAATCTATATTAATATCATTTCTTAGCATAGGTTAATGGCAGAAATGTCCGATTGTATGATCTTTGTATTGTAAAAAATTAGTCACAAAAAAAATAGATTAAAATGTCAAAAACAATTCTTCACAAAGCCAATACCCGTGGTCATGCAGATCATGGCTGGCTCAATAGTTATCATACTTTTAGTTTTGCAAATTATCATAATTCTGAAAGAGTTCATTTTGGAGTATTACGTGTTTTAAACGATGATACAGTAAGTAATGGAATGGGATTTGGTACACATCCGCATGATAATATGGAAATCGTTTCCATTCCGCTTGATGGCGATCTTGAGCACAAGGACAGCATAGGAAATACAACCGTAATAAAACAAGGTGACATCCAGGTAATGAGTGCAGGAACCGGGGTAAAGCATAGTGAATACAATAAAAATAAAGATGCGCCGGTTAAATTTTTACAAATCTGGGTAATCCCAAACAAGAAAAATGTTACTCCACGTTATGATCAAATTACCCTAAATGAAAGCGACCGTCACAACAAATTCCAACAAATACTTTCTCCCAATAAGGAAGACGAAGGGGTTTGGATCTACCAGGATGCCTGGTTTCACCTGGCAAAATTTGATAAAGGAAAAAGCGAAGAATATCATTTCAAAAAAGCCGGAAATGGATTGTATATTTTTGTATTGAATGGTGATATCGAAGTAGATGGCCAGGAATTAAATAAGCGCGACGGTTACGGGATTTGGGAAACAGATTCCGTAAATATAAATGCAACAAGCGATGCAGAATTTTTATTGATGGAAGTTCCCATGAACCTATAAAATAAATACTATGGAAAAAATTCAAATTTTGGCGATCGGCCGCGATCCGGTCTTATTACAAAAGCTTTCGGTATTCATGAATGAAAATCCCAAATGGGAAAGTACGGCAACCGTTGATGATGAAACTGC
>JBDTJV010000122.1:0-4832 GCA_039935675.1 Ginsengibacter sp.
CGGGTACCTTTTTTGGTGGCGTCAATTATTATGCAAAGGAAAATGCTGCTTTTAGAAAATATTTTCCGGGAAATAATGAAAACCCCATACAAGGAAATGCCGTCCGGGAAATTTGTAAGGATCAAATTGGAAATCTTTGGGTAGGAACGGAAGATGGTGGCTTGAATAAAATAAATTTTGGCACAGGCAAACTCCAGAATTTTAAGCCTACCGGTGAAAAAAACAGTATTGCGTATACCAATATTCACGGATTGCTTGCTGACGGAAATGATCTGTGGATAGGAACTTTTGAGCACGGTATCGACCTGATGGACGTACGCACAGGAAAAATAAAGCACCATTTCGCAGCAGGCGCAGGGATAAAGGATATTAAAAGCAATTTCGCCGTGTGTTTTTATCGAACAAAGGGCGGGGAAGTATATGTTGGCACTGGTAACGGTATATTTTTATACAATCGTAAAACAAAAGACTTTACGAGTCCTTCTGAAATCCCTCAAAATATTTTTGTAACCGGACTCATTGAAGATCATCAAAAAGTAATGTGGGCTTCTACCAATAATAATGGAGTTTTCTGGTTCGATCCGATATCAAAAAAAATCGGGCATTTGCTTAAGGATGATCATAATCCCAATAGTTTATGCAATAATTCAGTCAATGATATTTTTGAAGACAGTCATAATAATATGTGGTTTTCAACGGAAGGAGGCGGTCTTTGCTCTTTAAACAACCGAAGAAATAAATTTACATTATTTACTATGGCAAATGGCTTACCTGCTAATTTTATTTTTAAAGTTTTAGAAGATGATAACCATCAACTTTGGGCAAGTACCTCGCGTGGATTGGTCAGTTTCCAGTCGGGATTCAAAAACCCGATTGTGTATACACAGGCAAATGGCCTGCTGAATAACCAGTTTAATTATCATTCGGGTTATAAAGATAAAGATGGCAGATTGTACTTTGGAAGTGTAAAAGGAATGATCTCCTTTATGCCGGATGAAATTCGAAAAAGTAATTTTTCACCTCCCGTATTTTTCACCGGCCTGCAGATATTTAATACAGACATTGACCCAAAAACGGACAGTTCGCTTTTGAAAAGATCCATCGTTTGCACTGATAAGATTAAACTTTCTTATAACCAGTCTTCACTAAGTATTGACTTTGCCGCACTAAGTTATATTTCCCCGGAAATGACGGAATATAAATATAAAATGGAAGGTCTGGATAAAGATTGGACAACCGTTAAAACGAACAGGAAAGTATATTTTACCAATTTATCACCAGGGAAATATATTTTCATGATCAAAGCTTCTGTAAATGATTCATGGACTAGCAAAAATGAAAAGCAATTAGATATTCTGATCGAACCCCCTTTGTGGAAAACATGGTGGGCATACCTTATTTATTGCCTATTAGGAATTCTGGCACTTTACTATATAGTTGGCAATTACCATAAAAGGCATCATGAAAAAAAAGAAAAAGAGATCTATGAAAGTAAAATTGAATTCTTCACAAATGTAGCGCATGAAATAAGAACACCCCTTACCTTAATTAAAGGGCCCGTTGAAAACCTGATGGAGAAAAAGGATGAGATGCAGGAAATGGAAGAAGATCTTCTATGTCTTGATAGAAATACCAACAGGCTTTTAAACCTGGTATCCCAAATTCTCGATTTTCGCCAAACAGAGATCAAAAGTTTTGTGTTGGATTTTACAAGAGTAAATATCAATGAGATTCTCAATAAAACTTTTGTAAGGTTTAAAATTCTTTCTCAGAAAAGAAAACTCGATTTTGAATTAATCCTGCCGCCAACGGATATTTATGCTTTTGCAGATGCGGAAGCGCTTGAAAAAATCTTCAGCAACCTGATCGGAAATGCTGTAAAATATGCAGCCTCCAAAGTGATCGTCCAACTTTATCCTTTACAAAATGATCCCTCTTTTTTTAATATGACTTTTCAAAATGATGGGAATATTATCAAAAAAGAATTTTCGGAAAAGATCTTTGAACCATTTTTCAGAATTAAAGATACCATGCAGCAAAAAGGCACCGGAATTGGTCTTACACTTACTATGTCTTTGGTTGAGCTACATTACGGAAAATTGAGGCTTTCTTACGTCAGAAAGGATTTGAACACTTTCGTACTTGCCTTGCCTCTTCGACCGCACGAAACCAATCAAGCAAAGACATTCAAAGAAAAAAAACTGATTTAATTAATCGGACAAATATGCTTCCAACCATTTTAATCGTAGACGACGAAGAGGAAATATTGGATTTCCTGGAACGGATACTTAGCCCGAGTTATAAGATATTTCGATCGGAAAGTGGCAAAGAAGCATTGAACATTTTAAAAAATGAACCAATTCAATTGATCATTTCAGACGTAATGATGCCGGAGATGGATGGTTTTGAGCTTTGTAAAATTATCAAATCCGACTTCGACCACAGTCATATTCCCGTGATTCTCTTAACGGCAAAAAATACGATCCGTTCTAAAATAAAAGGCTTGGAACAGGGAGCGGAGGCATACATAGAAAAACCTTTTTCAAAAGAACATTTATTAGCACAGATCGCAAGCCTTCTTTCAAACAGAAATATGGTGCGCGATTTTTTTGCCGAATCACCTCTTGTGCATATCAAAAGCATTGCACATACCAAATCTGATGAACGCTTCTTAGAATTACTGAATGAAACCATTACCAACCGGATTGAAGATACAGAACTGGACGTGGAAAAATTAGCCAGTTTAATGAATATGAGTCGTGTTACACTTTACCGGAAAATCAAAGCTATTTCTAATCTTTCGCCTTTAGAGCTTATCAATATCATTCGTTTGAAAAAAGCAGCGGAGCTGCTTGCAGCAGGTGATCATAAAATTTATGAAATATCAGACATTGTCGGATACAGCTCGCAAAGTAATTTTGCCAGAAATTTTCTGAAACAATTTAAAATGACACCTTCTGATTACATGCATTCTATGCAAAAAAAATAATTGATCAGATGAAAAATAGTTTTAATTCAGACCGCTTGAGTTGAAAAGAATTTATATAGTAAACGAAGAAATAACCGCGATTTCTATTTTTTTACATCTTTACTTACTATGTATTTCTTCTTCGCGAAAGCCCGACTTATGGTAAATGGAAATTAAAATATTTATAGAGAGAAATTTAATAAACTATCCAATAGAAATAGAAACAAAATGAATATATTTTGCAACATTATGTAAGAGTATTGGTTGCATTTGTATTTATTTTGGATACTTGTTTTTTATTTAGCATACAAATTATCATACTCTTCTTTTTTAAAATACCACAAATGACTCAATATAAAAGGATTTCCTGCCTTGAGATCGATTCCAAATTGTCGCCGGATGGTGGAGAAACCAACCGGGGCAGGGCGCCGTGGACGGTGTCCCCGCCATCTACAAGTAGTAAGGAAAAACGGCAGTTTGAAATGCCCACCTCATGGCTGACATTAATGATTTTGTTTTTCTTAATTGTAAACTCAGGCTGTAAACAAAAAAATCGTCCGCTTTTTAATTTATTACCCGCTTCTCAAACAGGCATTAATTTTAAAAATCAAATTACAGAAAACGACTCTTTAAATATTTTAAACCAGGCCAATATTTATAATGGAGGCGGCGTGGGGATTGGCGATTTCAACCATGACGGGTTGATGGATGTTTATTTTGCTGGTAACATGGTATCTAATAAATTGTATTTGAATAAAGGAAAATTGAAATTCCAGGATATAACCGACGCTGCTGGCGTGGGCGGCGAAGGTCGATGGTGCACCGGTGTTTCGGTTGTTGACATTAACGGAGATGGATGGCCGGACATTTATGTTTGCGCCTCCTTCAGGAAAGATGCTAAACGACGAACCAATCTTTTATACATTAACCAGGGATTGAACAAAGAGGGGATTCCAACGTTCAAAGAGGAGGCTGCCGCGTATGGACTTGCAGATACCGGCTATAGCACGCAGGCCTATTTTTTCGATTATGACCATGATGGCGATTTGGATATGTACCTGGTAACAAACGAGATTTACGATCCGAAAACTCCTATTACGTTCCGCCCAAAAGTAACTGATGGTAGCGCTAAAAATACGGATAGGCTTTACCGCAATAATGGCAACGGCACTTTTACTAACGTATCTAAAGAAGCAGGAATTACCATCGAAGGATGGGGTCATGCCGCTTGCATTACGGATATCAATAATGATGGTTGGCCGGATATTTATGTGGCTAATGATTTTGTGGCCAATGACCTTTGTTACATTAATAATAAAGATGGCACTTTTACCAACCATGCCGCAGATTATTTTAAACATACATCATGGAATGCAATGGGTACGGATGCTGCAGACATTAATAATGACGGCCTGGTTGATTTTATTTCTCTTGAAATGCTTCCTGAAGAAAACCTTCGCAAAAAACGAATGTTGAATGGGAATGAATATTACAATTATATCCAAAGCGCAAAATATGGGTACCAACATCAATATGTACGCAATATGTTTCAGTTGAACAGTGGTATTACGCCGGAAGGACATCCTGAATTTAATGATATAAGTTTCATGGCGGGAATATATCAAACTGATTGGAGTTGGTGTCCACTGATTGCGGATTTTGATAATGATGGATTTAAGGATCTGATTATTACAAATGGTGTACCGAGAGATGTTACTGACCTAGATTATATCGGCGACAATAATGACCGTAGCCGAAGCAATGGAAATTACCCCCTCTCGATGACAGATTCGCTTCCTGTTGTAAAAGTTTCTAACTATGCTTATAAAAATATCAACGGGCTTCAGTTTAAAAATGAAACCAA
>JBDTJV010000123.1:0-2772 GCA_039935675.1 Ginsengibacter sp.
AAACAAAAACGAATAAAGCCAAACTAAAACAGGTAGGTAAAAATGGGATCCTGGTAGTACAGGATATTCGAACCATGAAAGGAATTTATAGATTTTTACAACAAATGGAAATGAACTTAACTCCCGAGTTTATAGGTTAATTACTAATCTTTTCTAAATTCCTACCTTTATTCAACCGTTAATTTGGCAAGACAAACGTGAGAGGTTATTTCGCAATAAAATATAATGATGATCAATTGGCATGAAATATTATTTCGTCTTTTCCTGGCAGCGCTATTTGGTGCTTTGGTTGGCCTGGAAAGAGAAAGAAAAGACTGGACTGCAGGCATGCGAACGCACATGATGGTTTGTCTTGGTTCTGCCCTGATCATGCTGGTATCTACTTATGGATTTTCTGACATTTTAGGTACACCAAATGTAGTTCTCGATCCTTCCCGGATCGCCGCACAGGTAGTAAGCGGTATCGGTTTTATTGGCGCAGGTACTATTCTTTTTATGAGGCAAGGCCGGATTCGCGGTCTCACTACTGCATCCGGATTATGGACCGTCGCCGCAATTGGTTTGGCAACTGGTGGAGGAATGTATTTTGCCGCCGGCGCTGCTACCGTACTGGCGATTATTATCCTTTGGGCATTGCAACCAATAGAAAACAGAATAAAAAAGAGATTCATTAAAAGAACATTAAGAATCGAAACCAACCAGATGGCGAACCCAAACAGTATTCTTAATAAAATGGGCAGTTTTGATTTTCTTAATTTTTCCAATTTTTCTATCGACAAAAGTGATGACGGTTATATCATCCTTCTGAAGTTTCAAAATTTAGATATGAAAAATCTCGAAACAATCACCAATGAATTCGAAAAAGACCCGGACATAAGAAAGATCTATTGGAGTAAATAAGTCAATTCATTTACACGAATAAATTTGCGTTTACCCATTACCGTTAGGATCTCTTCAGCTTTCTTTTAATACATTTTCAATTCTTGTCTGCATGGTTTCAAAATCGGTGTATCCTTCAGCAATCATGTGATATTTTGTTTCATTTACCTGGATAAAAACCGCAGGAAACCCGGACACCTTTAATTGTTGGCAAAAAGCAAATTCATCATACGCCTGCTCTTTATATTCTTTATCGTCCAGCTTTTCATAAAATTCTTCTGCAGGTATATTGTATTTCTCTAACAGCAACCGGTAGGACTCATCATCAGTAAGATCCCGGCCTTCAAAATGAAGCGCATATTGAAGATCCGCCGCAAAGCTCACTTGTTGATCAGGATAATAATCTTTAAAAATACATAAAGCAATTGCCGGTTTTTCTGAATTAGGAAACCAATCACTTACATCAGGATGTTTGATATGCCATAAATAATCTTCACCAAATTTTATACCGGTAATCTCTTCTACTTTTGGGTAAGCGCTTTCTATATATTTTGCTGTAGCGCCTATAGACACCGGTTGTTCCGGTAAAACCATTCCCCCCGAAATAACTTCAAAATTCATCCTCTTTTTATATTCAGAGTATACTTTTTTTATTACTTCGCTAAATCCGTAGCACCAGCCGCAATAAGCATCGTAGCAATAAATGAATGTTTGCATTTGAATCATTTTATCTCCAAACATACTCTAATTTTCTTGCCGCCATTTTATATTTCGAGAAAAAATACTTTCTATTTTAATCCCCTTTTAAAAATAGGAATTCCGAATATTTGTTCTTTTACTATCAATCCTATAAAAAGAATAATTAAATACCCAATTCTTCTTTCAATTTAGTATACCCGACTTTGCTCACGGGCAATTTTTCCCCGGTAGTTAGCAGTAGCAAATGATTATCTTTTTCATAAGCATCAATACGTGTTATTAACTGGGAATTTACAATATAAGAACGATGCACTCTTACAAAATGAAAGGAAATTAAAGACTTTTCAAAAAAGGTCATTGTCCTCTTTTTTAAAAAGGTGCCGTCAGTCGTAACGATTTTTACATAATCATCAGCTGCCTCCAAATAATGTATTTTATTGACTGGGATTATTTTTATTTTACTTCCATCTTTTACGACTACCCGGTTTTGTTGTAACGCAGAAGCAGCAGCTGATTCTACAACTTCTTTGGTAGAACTATTGGGTATATGTTGCTTGAATTTCTGAATAGCTTTGTCGAAGCGATCTGTGCAAAAAGGCTTTAGCAAATAATCCACTGCATTGGATTCAAATGCTTTGATAGCAAATTCGTCAAAAGCTGTGGTGAAAATCACATGAGGCGGATTTTCTATCAATTCCAGCATTTCAAAGCCATTAATTTTTGGCATTTGAATATCTAAAAAAATCAGGTCCGGCTGGTATTGCTGAATCGCCTTTATTCCTTCAAATCCATCTGCGCATTCGGCAACCAATTCAAGATCGGTATGAGTTTGCAAAAACTCTTTTACAATTCCCCGTGCCAGTGGCTCATCGTCTATTATAATAACTTTCATGATTCCGGAAATTATTTATTCAAAAGTTCGTGAATATTTTCAATTTTTTTATTTTTCAAATCATCAGTCTGGGGTACCAAAATAGTTGTAGTAAAAACTTCGTCTTCTTTTTGGGTAGTCAATAAATCGTTCCGTGCAAACAAAAGAAATAACCTTCTTTGAATAGATGAAAGCCCAAAGCCTGTTCCTTTAAAAGGTTGGGAGGTTTCTGCATCGAAAGGATTTTGCACAATAATTTTTAAATTCCCGTGTTCATCAATTGCCGATATTTTTATGATCACATCGCCTGTGGTATCATACAA
>JBDTJV010000124.1:0-2994 GCA_039935675.1 Ginsengibacter sp.
TGCGGCGTCACCTTTAAAAATAACTTTTGCATACACGGGAAGCAAAGTGATGTAAGGCAACACCAAAAAGCTGGATAAGGCTGCAATCAGTATCACCATGCCGATATGCTTATTTTCGGAGAGATAATGTATTGCTTCTTTGAAATTACCTTTTGATTTCAGGTGGTGACCACCAGGAATATATGCAGGCAGCCGCATCATCATTATAGCACCGATTACCGCCACGAAGCTGACCGCATTGGAAAGAAAACAATAATCCGCGCCAAACCTCGCCAATACAAATCCTGCTAACGCTGGGCCTACCAGCCTCGCCATATTATTCAGGGAAGAATTTAATGCGACGGCATTTGGCAAATCATCTCTGTTCTCAATAATTTCATTGATCAATGATTGCCTTACCGGCACGTCATACGCATTGACTATACCGAGAAATACACTTAAAGAAAGAATCAGGGTAATGTTATAATTTCCCATGAAGGCAAAAACGGCAAGCACAATAGCTTGCAATGCGGATAAAGCCTGGGTTATTAAAAGTACTTTGTAACGATCATATTTATCAGCGATGATGCCACCCCGTATGGAAAACACAAAGGAAGGAAATTGTTCGGCAAAGGTAGCAACGCCAATCATAAATGCGCTGTGCGTTACAGTATAAACGACCCAAATAACCGCTGTCCTTTGCATCCACATGCCAATCCTCGAAAAAAGCTGGCCCGTGAAAAATAAAGCAAAATTGCGATTAGCCAGCGACCTGAAAACTTGTCTTAATTGCATCTTGTTATAAATGCAAAATTAAGTACATCACTGAATAATGATTGTGATAATTATCAAAAGAAAATCAGTATTTGTTGCTACGAATTCCGCTGAGCTTTTCCCGGCTTATTTCAAATAGGATGATAAGAAAGTAAGTGACACCTTTGGGATCAATATTGTTTTATTTTTCAAAAGAAATGGTCACTTTGACGGGTTATTCAATATTATGCCAGGGTATTTTTAATAAACCAACGCGGCTATCAACTTTTACTGTATCACCAATCATTGTGCGGTCATACTTATTTTTACTAACATCAATTTTGTCATTATCACTCTTGTTACTCCAGGGCTCTACGTATAAATAATAGGACTTATGTCTTCCACTATAAATTGACTTGTCAACTACGGGAACCTGGTAAACTTTTGGTTTGGAATTATCGTAAACACAGTTAATGCCATAAACAGCACCAATACTGTAAATCGCAATATTACCAAGAATTACAAAGTAAATTAATGCCTTATGGCTATTTTCCTTTTCGATATCCCGGTAAAAAAATCCGATAATAATCAGAAAAGCAATTAACAGAATTAATCCTTCAATCAAGAGATCAAAATAACTTTCAATTTCATAATCAAGAAACATGCGAAGAATAAGTATGTATGCAGGCAGAGCAATAAAACTTACTACATCATAAGCAGTCTCACCATCCTTATTTGTCGTGATTGAAATTAAAGATGTTATGCTTGGTTTGGAATTATCATGAAGAATTAATCCGATGACGGGAAGCAAAAGAATAATGGTAAATAACACTTTATAAGGAGTTGGATACAATAAAAACCACCCACATAATAAAATTGTAATCCACTCCAACCAATCTAATTTGTGAAGTTTCATTTTGCGGCCACTTATATTTTGTTTGTTATTAATTGCAGTAAAGTTCAGACCTGGATGGCAGAAAATTTCAAATTTCTTCGCCCAAACATCTGACCAACCTGCCAACAATTCAGGGTTAGGCCTCCAATATAGGCGCTCATCAGTAACATTGTTTTCAAACATTTGACATCGCATTAAAGTTCTTTTTTGGTTGATAATTTATCATAACACTTCCCGCAATAAAGTCATGTATTGCACGTCTTTTTGTATTTCCATTGATAGTCAAAAAAGAAACCCATCCCAGTAGTAACTTGAATATATATCGTATCAACGATTGAAAAATATTTATCCGTTTTGATGTGTCCCCAAACTGTCTAACGCGTATTCCTTTAATGTAATTTCCTAGTGTAAATCCAAGGGTTATGCACAATGGTTCATAAACAAACCAAATTCCAAAGAACATTACAATTCTAATCCAGTCAGAAGGATTAGCAATTCTGTCTAAAATTGTTGAAAAAAGGAACATTAAAATAACAATGAGAATTGTGTCTATAAATGTTGATTGAATTCTATCAATCAAGTGAGGGTATTCTTCTTCCACGGTTTATGATTTTGCTTTAAAGTTTTATTTTATTTGAAATAAAAAACCATCCTCCATTGTGCTTGAAAAGCCGCGGTCAGTAACATTGGTACTAATTTCTATGACCGGTGACAGAATCGATTCTTCCGCTCAAAAGTCATACTAAAATTACAAAATTCAACCTGCCTTACCTAAAACCGACCGGAGGTAAATAGCTTCTTGTTTTGAGTTATTCAGTTTTAATAACAATTCTGTCATCCAATTTCAAGCGTGTAAAGCCAATAATTTTTGCCAAATCTTTGGTCTAATTCTTTTAATATTTTAAATCCTAAACTTTCATAAAT
Source organism: Ginsengibacter sp. (assembly GCA_039935675.1). Lineage (GTDB taxonomy): Bacteria > Bacteroidota > Bacteroidia > Chitinophagales > Chitinophagaceae > Ginsengibacter. The sequence continues at coordinate 2,552 of JBDTJV010000124.1, forward strand.
GTGTCTTGCACTGTTCATCATTTCCGATGTGTGTAAAGCAATCGTCTGTTCCTTGTTGTATATTGCGAACTGAATACATTTTTCTGTTAATTGCCTTCCAATACCTTTTCCCCTGCATTCCGGGTCAACCGAAACAAACCTGATATAGCACCATTTTTCATCATAGATTTCTGTTGGGTTTCCGTGCGGCACAAGGAAACTCACTCCAATAATTTCTTTTTTGTCATTTTCACAAACCAGGCAATATGAAAGTTCCAACAATTCAAGAAATGTCTTGTTGGTTGATAAATTTGTTTTAAGCCTTTGCCAGTTCTCGGTTGTCATTTCACTTTCAAATTGGCTCCACGATTTAATGGCTAAATTTTTCAGTTGGCTGAGGTCATTACTATTTCCTTGTCTGAAGATCATTTGTATTTTAATAAGATTTCTAATTTGCCTTGCAT
>JBDTJV010000125.1:0-7448 GCA_039935675.1 Ginsengibacter sp.
CGAAAGTTCTCCATGTTACAAAACATCCGGTTTGTGTAGAATCTTTACAAGGGCTTAATTCAGAAAAATAATTGGTAAAAACAGGAAGCCCGATAATATACGCACAAACCAATTGCTTCTGTAATGGTTTTCCTTCAAAAAATTCTTTCAATAATCTGCCTGCATGCAAGGTGCCCTGGCTGTGAGAAGCAATAATAATCGGTCGCCCGTTATTATAATTTTTCAAATAATATATGAAGGCATTTCTAACATCCTCATAAGCCGTATCCAAAGCCGAATTCGCCGAATCTTTGTTATTTGTATAAAAAGCTGCCAAACTTGCCTGGCGGTATCGCGGAGCGAAAACACGGCAATATTTATTGAAAACACTTGCCTGGTAAAGGATTGAACCTTTATCAGTTTTTTCATTGACCGCCGCATCATCAATGGCTGCATTCCAGCCATCAGGCATTTCCTTATTTGTATAAGAAGTCGGATAAATAAAAAACACATCCGCCAGAGCATCTTTTGACCGATCTTTTAAATCGGCAGGAACATTATCAGACGGGTTATTTTTAAAAGGGGAGGCGGCCCAATAGTTTAAATTACTGTAATCTGGAAGATGGTTTTGGCTTTTGAAATTGTAATTGACAGATTGTCCGGAAATTTTATGGGCGCATGAATTCAGCACCCAAAAAGAAAAAAACAAAAAAAGAAAAACGATACCTTTAGATAAAAAATTTTGTTTGTAAATTGACATGCGCTAAGCTACATTCGCTATTTTTAATTTTTAAATCTTATTGCAATGACCATACCAGTAGTAGACCTTTCTGATTTTACCGGCGGAGATCCAAAATTAAAAGAATCCTTCGTTCAAAAATTGGGAAAGGCTTACGAAGAAGTAGGTTTTGTCGCGGTTAAAAATCATGGAATTCCAGCCGACCTGATCGCTGATCTTTATCAAGAGGTACAACAATTTTTTTCTCTTCCTTCGGACAAAAAAAGAAATTATGAAATTCCGGAACTTGCTGGCCAAAGAGGTTACACTTCTTTTGGAAAAGAACATGCTAAAGGAAGTGAGGCTCCTGATCTGAAAGAATTTTTTCAATATGGCCAAACGGTTCCTGAAAATCATCCTTTAAAGCCGGAATATCCTGATAATGTAAGTGTGCCTGAAGTAGACGGTTTCAATGAAACATTATTTAAAGCTTATCGCGCTTTTGAAAAATCCGGAAAATCACTTTTGCAGGCGATCGCTCTTTACCTCGGGCTGGATGAAAATTATTTTGACGATTTTGTTGAAGAAGGAAATTCTATCGTTAGAGCCATTCATTATCCTCCGATAACAGTGGAACCTAAAAGTGCGATTCGCGCGGAGCAACATGAAGATATCAACCTGATTACTTTGTTGGTTGGGGCTTCCGCCGGTGGTTTGGAAATTCTAACGAAACAAAATGAATGGGTTGGTGTCACCTCTTTACCTGATCAGATCGTGGTAAATGTGGGTGACATGTTGCAGCGACTCACTAATAATAAATTGAAAAGTACCACACACAGGGTGGTAAATCCTCCGCGTGAATTGTGGCATACTTCAAGGTTCTCGATTCCATTTTTCCTCCATCCAAAATCCGCCATGGACCTTTCAGCACTTGAAGGATGCGTGGACGAAAAGCATCCAAAAATTTATCATGATATAACCGCGGGAAATTATCTTGATGAGAGATTGAGAGAAATTGGTTTGAAAAAATAAAGAAAGAAAATTCAAATATTTACCAAAATAAATAAATTCAAATGAGATTTATCTTTTATAAATAATGCCAGGCAGATAACAAACGATTTTTTAAAATAATATTTTCTTCATGGTACTGCACCGGCATATCCCTTTTTTAAAAGCTGTTTTTTATTACACCATTTCTGCCTTTGGTGGCCCGCAAGGCCACCTTGGTATGATGATGAAAACTTTTGTAGAAGGAAGAAGAGATGTAACAAAAGAAGAATTGATGGAGTACGTAGCTTTTTGCCAGCTTCTGCCCGGCGCCTCTTCTACACAAACCATCACGTTGATCGGTTACAAACGTGGCGGTGTACCATTGGCGATTCTCACTTTGCTTATCTGGATATTTCCCGCGAGTATTTTAATGGGAATTTTTTCTTTTCTTTTTTATTATGTGAGCACTTATCATGTAAGCCTTGACCTTTTTTCTTATATCCAACCGATGGCTGTTGGTTTTATCGCTTTCGCGGCTTTCAAAATGTATAAAGTATCCATTAAAAACAAGATTACTTTTATTACTATGGTTGTAGGTGCATTCGGCACGTATATCTTTTTCAAAACTCCATGGGTTTTCCCTATTTTGATAATTTTGGGTGGTGTGGTTACTAATTTTAGTGATCGCCGATATCCGGAAAAGGACAATATCAAGCCGCGGCACATCAAGTGGACCAACATCTGGCTGTTTATTTTAATTTTTATCGTCGTTGGATTTTTGAGTGAAACAGCCAGAAAACAAAATTGGGAACATAAAAGAGCTTATAATCTTACTGAAAATGTATACCGGTATGGAAGCCTGGTCTTTGGTGGTGGGGATGTTTTGATGCCCATGATGTATGAACAATATGTGACCCGCGAAAAATCACAGTATTTATCTAAAGAAGAATATTTGACAGGCTGGGGAATTATTCGCGCTATTCCAGGGCCGGTGTTTTCCGTAACAGCGTATGTTGGCGGAATGGTGCTTCGCGATTATGGGCCAGGATGGCAAATATTAGGATGCCTGATAGGTTGTATCGGCATTTTTTTACCAAGTGCCTTGCTGGTGCTGTTTTTTTTCCCGGTATGGCAAATACTGAAAAAATATGTGGTTGTTTATCGGTCCCTCGAAGGTATTAATGCCGTTGTTGTCGGCATTATGTGGGGTGCCTTTCTCTATTTGGTAAAAGATATTTCCATAACAGAATTCGATACGGTCAGCATTGTAAATCTCGTGGTGATCGTTGGCACTTTTTCTCTGCTAACTTTCACCAAAATTCCTGCGCCTTTTATTGTTTTAGCCTGCTTACTTATTGGCTTTATTTTTTAAAAACCAAAACCAGTAAACGAACAAATAGTCAATATTTTTATTTTCACGACTTCATTCTGTTCGAATAATTTTTTATCAAAATCTATCTCATTATTAAATAAAGAAGGCATAGAATTTTAGAAATTCCTGGTCAAAAACATTCAAATTATAAGATTTTATTCGGTTGTAAAACCATATTTTTTATAAATATTTTTGGCGGTTTCGCTCGTTAAAAAATTCATGAAATCTTTTGCCGCCTGTTTATGCGGTGCATTTTTTAACTGGCCTGCCATATACTTTGCTTTTACATTTTCGTTATCCGGAATCGTTACCATGTCAATTGGGTGGCCAATCATTTTCTGGTAAAATGCTTCAGAATACCATACTGGCCCTGCATCGCTTTGGTCATACATAATTCTCATTGGCGTTTGTCGATGATGGATTTGTGTAATATAGGTGGTACTGTCTGCTACTTTTGTTTTCATGATGACATTCTTTAATTCAATGCCGCCGGCCTTTTCATAAGCTTCTTCAATACGCCGGCCAATGCCTTCCCATTCCGGGTTTGGCATACTCACGTGGATATCTTTTCTTCCCAGGTCGTTTAAATCCTTTATGTTTTTCGGATTGTTTTTTGGAACCATGATCGCCAATTTATTATAAGCATAAGTAGAAGTATCGCTAAAGTAATTGGCCATTTTATCAATACGGCTTTTGCCCGCAGTGTACACATCCGGCTTCAAAGTAATACGCATATTGCCAATGGTAATTGAGCCACCGTCAATTTGTTTAGCCAAGATGCCGGGAGGCAAAGTTTCTGCAAATATTCTTTGATATTGAGGGTACTTTAATTTGAAAGACGCCAACAGATCATCAATACACATAAACTGGTTTCCTGCAAAAAATACTACCAGCTGAGGATCATTGATATCGCCCACCAGGTCAGGCACATTGTCCACTCCCGGAATGGTAAACATCACTTTACTTTGCGGCGGTGTGTTCCATGGCGGATCAAAACGATGTTCCTGGGCAGTACTATTCCTGCTCAAAGAAAGTATGCTTAAAAGCATAACAATTCTTAAAAAAGTCTTTTTCATTTTTTTTTATTTAAAAGATCATGGTCTTACAATAGACCAACCTTCTGCCTGACGAATAATTAGTTCTCCGTTTCCACTTGGCACCACTGCAACAAAATTGTATATCCTGTTCCGGCTGATCTTTCTTTCCTGTAGTGAATTATTGCATTGAGCAACAATGACCCCTTTTTCAACAAGAGATTTTAAATCTTCTTCGTATTTACCTCCAACCAGGTAAGCATCGGTGCCATCAGCAAAAGCTACCAGTTCAATTTGAACTTTCCCTTTTAGTCTAGGATCATTTAATGCATTATTAATATTACGAATCGTTTTTCCAATTACTTTAGGATCGCTCTCATCCAGCTGATAAATGGCATGGTACATTTTTTGGGTTGCCTTTGCACCCGTAAATTCCCTGTTTTTTTGAAGGAGATCATTTGTCGTTTGTGCATTACTGTAATAGACTAAGAAGAATACAGACAGTAATAAGAAAATTTTTTGTTTCATGTTTTAGATTTTTTTATTGTTTAAATTTTTGAATGGCGTTAAAAGGTCCGAACTTATGTTGTTTTTCGCTAAAACTATCCAAATATGGACCGAAAGGATAATCTATTGGTTTCTTTTTTAAATTTTCCCAATCCATATCTTGTTCTTTGTGTGGCCTTGGCTGGCTATTGACGAAGGCAGCTACGTCCCACGCTTCTTCATCTGTTAAGCGAGGGCTTTGATAAGTAGTTCCGAATGGCATATTATTTTTTACAAATCCGGCAAAATTAATCATACGGTACATCCCCGCACCATCATCATAACTATGTTTCCCCCAAGTAGGAGGATATATGTATGCAGTTCCGCCAGGATTTAAAACTCCCTGGCCATTTTTTCCATGGCAACTTTGACAGTCAGCAACAAATACTTTTCTCCCAGCTACAGGGTCCGCAGCCCTGTTAAGGAATTTAAGTTTCATAATACCGGTTCCTGCAGGTGAAATACCTCGGGGAATATCTTGTCCTAACCACTTCATATAAACATACATAGCCCTCATTTCACGGCTGTTTCTATCCAAAGGTTTTCCATTCAAACTTCTTTCGAGACAATCATTTATCCTGTCGTAAATAGTTACGATCTTATTATCCCGGGCTTTGTATTGTGGATAAGTAGCATATACCCTTGCGAAATTATTTCCTAAAGGTTCAGTGCCTGCTTTTAGATGGCAGTTCTGGCAATTAAGTCCATTGGTTATTTGCGCTACTGCTCCTTCCGGGCCGAGATAATAAGAAGTATTGGTAATAAGTTCCAATCCGTAGTATATAAGCTTACCTGAATCGCTATCGACAGGTATTTGGTATTTATTCCAGGGGAAAGTCCATAATGTATCAGCCGGCTTTGATGCAATGTAACCCTGGAAAGATTTTTCTGCCCTCTTGTTTTTTTGGGTCTCGCTAATGGTTTTGTCGACTATAGCTATAACCAGGATGAAAGATAAGATAAAAGGTAACCAATTCGATTTCATGGTGCAAAATTATCCTATAGCAACACCGAATTGAAATTGTAATTAGTAATAACCGATTACCTGAAGTTATGGAAAATCGTAAATAATCTCTTGAAAATGCTATTAATAATCATTATTTTGGTTAACGATTTTAATTAAAGATTCAAGAATTTAATCTCTATAAATAATAGTCCAATTGAAAATTAAACTTTTTTACACGCTATATTTTCCGGTTTCAATGAAGTGATCCGCAATTAATCTTCTTGCATTCTTGCTGTTAAACGGAGCGGTTTTTGTAAAACGCTTGAGACCTAGTAACATCATTCTTTGTTCATCCCCATCTGCAAAACCATTGATCGCTTCCTTACCACATTTTGCTATTTTATCTACGGCATCATTCAGGTAACATTGCATGATTGAGGTCTGTACTTTTGCATTTTCTTCCCCATTTTTTTCTACAATTTTCATCACACGAAGCAAAGTGCTTTCTGATACAAAAGTTTCAATAGCCATGTCCGCAATATTCATAATAATCTCCTGTTCATTGGACAGATTGGTCATTAATTTTTGCACTGCCGCGCCTGCTACCATCAGTATACATTTTTTCATATTCGCTACTGCTTTTTGTTCTGCTGCAAAAGCACCGTCGGAATCATTTCCAAATTCCGGAATACTCATTAATTCTTTTTGCACATTCATAGCAGGTCCCATCAGGTCTAATTTTCCTTTCATAGCTCTTTTCAGCATCATATCTATTGTCAACATCCGGTTGATCTCATTCGTACCTTCATAAATCCTGTTAACACGGCTATCCCTGTATGCTTTGCTGATAGTATATTCATCACTGAATCCATTGCCACCATGAATTTGGACGCCTTCATCTACTACAAAATCGAGCATTTCGCTTCCATGAACTTTTAAGATCGCACATTCGATAGCAAATTCTTCAGCGGCTCCCAAAAGGGCTTCATTAAAAGGTTTGCCGGATTCCAAAAGTTCATGTTCTTTTTCATCAATCCATTTTGCGGTTCTGTATAAAGCACTTTCATCGGCAAAAAGTTTGATAGCCATTTCTGCCAGTTTGTGTTTTATGGCACCGAATTGTGCAATAGGTGTTTTAAATTGTTCACGTGTTTTGGCATATTCAATTGAATCTGAAAAAGCCAATTTTGCACCTCCGACAGCTGCAGCAGCCAGCTTTAACCTACCAATATTTAAAATATTAAAAGCGATGATATGGCCTTTACCAATTTCTCCTAAGACATTTTCTACAGGTACTTTACAATCCTGGAAATAAAGCTGAACGGTAGAGGATCCTTTAATTCCCATTTTATGTTCTTCCGGCCCGCGGGTAAATCCTTCAAAATTTCTTTCTACAATAAAGGCGGTGAATTTGTCACCATCCACTTTCGCAAAAACGGTATAAACATCTGCAAACCCACCATTGGTTATCCATATTTTCTGTCCATTTAGCAAATAATTTTTCCCATCTGCTGAAAGAGTTGCGGTCGTTTTTGCACCAAGTGCATCACTGCCACTTCCCGGCTCCGTCAACCCATATGAACCTTTCCATTCGCCACTCGCCAATTTGGGAATGTATTTTTTCTTTTGTTCTTCAGTTCCAAAATAGAGGATAGGCAAAGTGCCAATACCAGCATGCGCGCTTACTGCTACGCTAAATGAAAATCCACCGCCCAATCCTTCGCTCACCAATGTCGAAGTCACAAAATCTTTTCCCAAACCGCCCAAATCTTCGGGAACAGAAGCGCTTAACAAACCTAACTGGCCTGCTTTTTCCATGAGTGAAGGCATCAATCCGGGTTCCAATTTATCTATCCTTTCTAC
>JBDTJV010000126.1:0-12400 GCA_039935675.1 Ginsengibacter sp.
AACCGCTGATTGATAAATATCCTGAGAATACTAAAAGCAATCATTCGTATTTAAACCAGGATGTTGAATATTTTTTTATTGTGTGTGAATTAAAAATGAACCAGGAAGTAGCGGTAGATGCAGCTACACGGTTCATAAATGCTGCAAATAATGAACCTCGTCAACAATTAATGAGTTTTCACCTTGCGCAATATTTTTTTACAAGAGAAGATTATGCGCATGCTGTCGTGTATTATGAAAGAGCGGGTTATAATAATTTGAGTAACGAAGAGATTGCAGATGCAAAATTCGAACTGGCTTATTCTTATTTTAATACGGGTCAGTATCAACAGGCAAAACCCCTGTTTAATGAAATTCACCAGCTTCCTGAGAATAAATATTATTTTGACGCTAATTATTATTACGGCTATTTAAGCTACCGCGACCACGATTATAGCAATGCTTTGGCTTCCTTCCAAAAAGTAGAGTCTATTGCAAAGTATCGTGGGCTGGTACCTTATTATATTGCACAGATCTATTATTTTAAAGGTGATCATGACCAGGCACTTCGCTATGCAGAAAGTAAGCTTCCGCAGGATAATATAGAAAATCGTAAGGAATTAAATTTATTGGTAGGACAAATTTATTTTGAAAAAAAGGATTTTGCCAAAGCCTTACCACGGTTAGAAGCATATGTAAATAGCAGTGATAAAGTTTCCAAAGAGATTATGTATGAATTAAGCTATTGTTATTACAGTGGCAATCAGGTAGAGAAAGCAATTGAGGGATTTAAACAACTTAGTAATGAAAAAGATTCATTAGGGCAGAATTCCATGTATCTTCTTGGTGATCTTTATTTAAAGGAAGGCCAGAAGGAAAATGCGCGGAATGCTTTTCTTTATAGTGCGGATAACAGTAGTAATCGCAAGCAGCAGGAGATATCCAGGTTTAATTATGCCAAACTTTCTTATGAGCTTGGATACCAGGATGTCGCCCTTACTTCCATGAATAAATTTCTTGACCTCTATCCAACGTCAACTTATGCAAATGAAGGAAAAGAAATCATTATTAATCTTCTTGCTAATACGAATAATTACGGCGAGGCGCTTGCTCTTTACCAATCTTTTGGGAAACCAACCCCGACAATGCTTAGGATCTATCCAAAAATATTATTTGGCAGAGCTACAGATTATATAAATGATCAAAAATTAAATGAAGCAGATGATCTTCTTTCAAAGGTGATTAGAGATCCAAACGCAGGAGAAGTATTGCCATTTGCTGATTTTTGGAAAGGAGAAGTTTCGTATAGGCTTAACCGCTATGATGAAGCGGTAAAATATATTAATGATTATCTGAAATATGGTGGCATCCAGGGCGAAGCAAATCCTACCGCTGCGAAATATATTTTAGGATACAGTTATTTGAATTTGGAAAATTATGCTGCTGCGCTGGCAAATTTTAAACAGGTAGCTCCAACCATTTCTACTCAATCTTCAAACCTTCAACAGGATGCATACGTGCGTGCCGCGGATTGTTACTTTATGCAAAAGAATTACAGCACAGCAAAAAGTATGTACCAGGGTGTGATCGATAAGGGATTAGCACAAAGTGATTATTCCTTATACCAGGTGGCCTTGATAAACGGTATTAATAATCCTGCAGAAAAAATTAAAACTTTCAATGCATTAACGGCGAGGTATCCACAAAGTGATCTTGTCTCTGAATCTTATATGCAAATTGCAAACGCTTATATGGTACAGGAAAATTTCAGGGATGCCATTCCTTATCTTAATAAAATTCTGGATATTAAATCCGCTTCCAGCCAATATCCAAAAGTGTATTTGAAATTAGGACTTGCCAATTATAATTTAAATAATAACGACGAGGCATTAAAAGATTATCAAAAGCTGGTAAGCACTTATCCTCAATCTGATGAAGCGAACGAGGCGCTGGAAAACATGAAGAACGTTTATGTAGAAATGGGCAAGCCAAATGAATATGTAGATTTTGTAAAGAAATCCGGCAAAGTGATCAGCATTTCCGAAGCTGATTCTTTAACATATGCAGCAGCTGAATTACAATTTACTAATAATGATTGTGCCGCTGCAATTAACTCTTTTAATAATTATCTCACGCAGTATCCCCAGGGAGCATATATTCTGAATGCGAATTTTTATAAAAGTGAATGCTACTCTAAAAATAAAGATTGGCAAAACGCAGTTACCGGTTATGCAGCTGTGGTAAACCTGGGTAATAGCCCGTTTGCTGAAAGAGCCGCATTTGCTGCCTCTCGGATATATTATTTTGAACTAAAGGATTACCAACAGTCGACGATTTATTTTACAAAGCTTTCCGAGTTGGCTACTACCCCTGATAATCAATTGGAGGCATTGCGCGGGCTGGTAAGAAGTTATTACCAGACTAAGAATTATGCAGAAGCAAATACGGTGGCTAAGGATCTATTAAATAAAAAAGGACTGAGCACCGATGATAAATCCATTGCCAATTTGGTTTTGGGAAAATCACTAGAGGCCAATAATCAATACGATGAAGCGATTGCAGCATTTAAACAGGTTTCGTCCTTGAACAAATCAGAGTGGGGAGCAGAATCCAGGTATGAAACTGCAAACTGTTATTTTTCACTCAACCAGCTTTCCACCGCAGAAAAGGCAGCGCTGGATGTAATTAAAGTGACTGGTTCCTATGATTATTGGGTGGCGAAAGCGTATATTTTGTTGGGCGATATTTATCTAAAAGAAAAAGATTATTTCAATGCCAAAGCAACTTATAAAAGTGTAGCAGATAATGCAACTATACCAGATCTGAAAAAAGAAGCGCAGGATAAACTTGCCAATGCAATATCAGAGGAACAACAAAATTCTAAAGTAGAATCTAATCCTTCATCCAAATAATTTTCCGATCAAATAAAATAACTATAAAGACAACCAGATATGTTTAAAAAATTGAGAAGGAATAAATTTTTAAATACAACGATTTTTTTCGCACCACTTTGTTTTTTCTTTTTTTCTACGCAGGCGCAGGATACAACGAGAAGACAAACGATTGAAATTACTTCTTCCTATAAACCGTCTTTAAGGAATGCGGTGAAAATAAATTTATATGCATCTCCTATTACACCCGATACTACACGCCCAAGGCTTGTGTATTTTATTCCTTCAGAGAATTTATTTTTTTCTTATAAACCGGTGGATTTAAAACCACTTTCTTTAAATACAGATACCACTTTAAGGCTGGGAGACAGGAACCAATTGAAAGTGGGATATGGTAATTTATCAACTCCTTACATATCAGGCGCTTTTAGTTTTGGTGATGGAAAGAAAAGTCTTGGGAATATTTATGGGGATTATATTTCTTCCAGTGGAAAAATACAGAACCAGGATTTCAGTGAAATTAATTTGAAAGGAACAGGAAGTATTTTTTCAGCAAAAAATGAAACCTACGCCGGTGTTGCCTTTTCCCAGCACGAAAATTATTTATACGGATACAATCATGCGGTAGATTCTTTTGCAAAATCAGATATCCGGAGAAGCTACCAGGATCTTTCTGTAAATGTAGGATTGAGGAATATTGCCAACAATACTTTAGGAATTAACTATGACCCTCACCTGGTAGTACACGAATTTTCCAGGGAAAGCAAAGTCAATGAAACCTCATTGATTGTAACGCTCCCGGTGGAAAAGAGATTTTCAGATGCCGTATCGGTTAAAGTCGCTGCTTTCGGCAATTTCGATAAATTGACTGTGAAAAATTCTTCTGCTTCCATATCAAATAACTTATTTCAACTGGCTCCTGAATTAATTTATTACAACGACCGGTTTACCTTTCACGGTGGAATTACTCCTTCATGGAATAATAATACCCTTGCCGTTTTGCCAAATATTTATGGGGAAGTCCAATTGCAGCAAAATGTTTTGGTAATCCAGGCTGGTTGGGTAGGAAGATATATTCCTAATACTTTTCGTACGCTTAGCAAGGAAAATCCTTACATCCAGGATCCAACTTTTTTAAATAATACAAAAGAAATTCAGTATTATGGAGGCATCAAAGCCACTGTAGGAAAGCATTTTAATTTTAATGCTAAGGCGGCCGTTATTTCGTACAGGAATATGCCCCTATTTATAAATGACAGCAATATCGGAAACAGCTTTATTGTTACCAACGAAAGTAAATTGACTGATTTACAAATTCATGGCGATGTGAACTATATAAGCCAGGATAAGTTTACTGTTTCGGGTGCTTTGGATCTGAACAGTTATACAGGATTGCATGATAATTCAAAGGCGTGGGGATTATACCCGCTTAAATTAACAGGGTCATTAAGATGGAATGCATTTAAACAAGTGATTTTCAAAAGTGATCTCATAGCATTTTCCGGGGCAAATGCTCTGACGCTTGATGGCTCTGGAAAAAACCTGAAAGGAGGCACCGATCTTAGCGCCGGAGTTGAATTTAAAATAAACAAACAATTTAGTGTTTGGCTGGATTTGGACAATGTTCTTAACAGCAAATATGAATACTGGAATAACTACCCGGTTTACGGCTTCCAGGTACTTGGCGGATTACTTATTCATTTTTAGATCATTCTTTTCTCAATGCTTCGGAAAAAAATTTGGATATTTGATTTATGCACGAACTCGTCACTTCTTTTTTGATTCAATCGAAACATTGTAAGCTAAAGGAAATTGGCAATTTCACTTTATTGTATTCGCCTGCAAAATCAGATATTGCCAATAAAAAAATTCAGTCTCCTCAGTTGGAGATAGTGTTTTCACCAAAAGAAGAAAAAATATCAGAAGAACTTGTGAAATATGTGGCTCTCAGGAAAAATATACCCCTTGCCGATGCACAGTTGCAATTAAAACAATGGTGTGTAGAAACCAATGCCAAATTAAAGAATGGAGAAGAAGTTTTTTTTAAACCATTGGGGTTTTTGAAAAAAAGTCCATCAGGGATTAATTTTTTTCAGAACAAGAACATCGGCCGTCTCTTTGAGCCAGTAACTGCATTACGCGTTATTCGTAAAAACAGTGAGCATCAAATGTTGGTAGGAGACAAGGAGGTAACTTCTACGGCTATGAGCAATTTCTACCAGTCTGAAGAAGTTGTAAAACATAGAAAAGTTTGGAAAATCGTGGCCATAATTCTTTTAGTTGTTGGTATCGTATTTTTGTTTTTTTATTTTAATAGGCAATCGTTTTCGGTTTCTGCGACTGGAAACCAGGTGAACATTACCCCGCAACAAACTCCTTCCACTTATTCTACACCTTAGATTCACTTTGCTCATTCAATTAAGTTATATAAGATGATCGTTTACAAATCCTGTCCGAATTGTGGTAATGCAGATATTTACAAAGTTCTTTCGGTAAAAGATTATACAGTTTCTGGGGAAGAATTTGACGTTTGGGAATGCAGGAATTGTACCCAAAGATTTACCCAAAATATTCCTGATCAGGAAAAAATAGCTGCTTATTATCAATCAGAAAACTACATCTCTCACAGCGATACTTCAAAAGGACTCATCAATAATTTATATCATAAGGTAAGAAAGCGAACCCTTTTGCAAAAGAGAAAATTGATTGAAAAAACAACCCGAAAATCACAAGGAAACATTTTGGATATTGGGGCGGGCACCGGGGCTTTTTTAAATACAATGAAGAATGCAAACTGGAATTGTACAGGTATTGAGCCAGATAAGAATGCGCGGGAAAAAGCGCTTGAATTGCATGGATTAAATATTGAAGATACCGATACTCTTTATACTCTTTCTGCCGGAACCTTTGATGCCATTACGTTGTGGCATGTCTTAGAACATGTTCATGAATTGCATAAATATGCGGACCAATTGCGAAATTTATTATCAAAGAATGGTAAGTTATTTATTGCAGTACCCAACTATACTTCATCTGACGCAAAAATGTATAAACAATTCTGGGCCGCATATGATGTTCCACGGCATCTTTATCATTTTTCTCCAAAGTCAATGGAGCATCTTTTAAATAGCCATGGATTAAAGCTTGAATCGACAAAACCCATGTGGTTCGATAGTGTTTATGTAAGCATGTTGAGCGAAAAATATAGAACCGGGAATTCTCATCCTGTAAAAGCCTTATTGAATGGAACTATTTCAAATGTCAAAACCATTTTTGACAAAAGAAAATGCAGTTCTTTAATTTATATTGCTTCAATCAAATAAAGACGTCCGTTTATCTAAATTAAAAATTCAGGTTATAAGTTTATTTACTCTATTCTTCAAAGAATTCGTTTACTCTTTTGCAATAAACCTTGCAACTCCTAATGATGTTCCGTGAGTAAATAAAAGAGTATCTGCACTTAAATAATAGTGATTGGTTGTTGAAAGAACTTTCAGAAATGCGTCCTCATATTTTATGGAAGGACACATCATCCTGGTACTAATCATCTGGCTAAAAAGGAGCTGATTTTGTTTTGATAAAGTATAAGTACCCGCTATCGTATTACATCCACCATTTCCCTGCACCCTGTTTTGTTCTTTTTTGAGTACGATATACATCTCTTTATTAATGGCTGAATCAGGAATCTTTTTGCCTAATAATTCTACCAGCTTCCAGTAAGTTTCCTGGAGCGGAGGATTGGAAATAGCTATTGTATCACGCGAAATTGTTGGCCCCATTGATTTTTTCGACGAATTGCAATGGATAAACAAAGCACCAAGCGTAACTAAAATAAGAAGTCTTTTTCCAAAATTGATTGTCATTTGATTGGATTTAATCAGTTGAAAAATAAGGATTATTTGAGAGTTGGTTCAAAAATAATACCGGGAAAAAACAAATAGACTCAATAAAAGATTTGATAAATAAAATTGAATGGGAGGATTTTTACACGTTCATTAAAATTGAGGTTCATTTTTTGTGGCATTTATCAAAAAAAAATTATGAAAAAGCAATATTTCAAAAGCAGTCTAAAAGTTAGCTTTATTATAATCTTTCTATCGTTGTTTTTAATTCGTTGCTCATCTACTAAGAAAGTAGTTTCATTTAATGGAAATGATGTAAAAAATATTATTGATTCTTCGCAGTTTACTTTTGTGGCCGAAAGGATGAATCCAATGCGCGGAGCTTCCCGGATTTTAACTTCTTATTACGATGTAGAAGTAAAAAAGGATACCCTTAGCAGTTTCCTTCCATTTTTCGGACGGTCCTACCAGGCTCCCATGGATCCTTCAAAGAGCCCGCTGGCGTTTCACTCTTATAATTTTACTTACAAAGCGCAACAAAAAAATAAGGATCAATGGCAGGTTTTTATCAATCCGAAAGACCGGCAGGAAATTCAGCAATTACTTTTCACTATTTTTAATAATGGAACTGCAACTTTGAATGTGGTTAGCACTAATCGGGATGCTATTTCCTTTTATGGACATATTGTAAGAAATAAACAGTGATTTAGGATGGATCAACAAACTGGAAAGTATATTTTAATCATCGGGATTGTGATCGTATTTGCAGGTATCGTTATTTATTTTTTTCATGATTATTTTAAATGGGTAGGTCATCTTCCAGGTGATATCAGGATTGAAAGAGAGAGTTTCCGTTTTTATTTTCCCTGGGTTACCATGATCGTTTTAAGTATAATCGTAACACTGTTTGTGAGTATTATCAAAAGATTTTTTTAAATACGAGTATGGAATATTTTGTTCATAAAAATTCTATTGTTCGCCAGATCTGGGGTAAAAGCGATACGGTTCTTTTTATTTTTGCCGGCGCTGCAGCTGAGTTTTCATTGAATAAAGCGGTTGATTGGCTTTACTTTACAGGGAAACTTCCCAAAGATCCATTGGGCCGTTTATTTTCAACGGTTACTTATTCAAGAAAGATAATTTTTGCCAAAAATGAAGACGCCTTGAAAATCATAGATTCTATATTTATGATCCATAAAAATGTGGAGAAGAGTCGGGGAAAATCAATTCCTTCATGGGCTTACCGGGATGTGCTTTATATGCTGATTCATTATTCTATTTCTTCTTTTGAATTATTGGAGAGGAAATTATCTGCCGTAGAAAAAGAAGAAGTTTATGATGTTTTTTTTCGTTTTGGCGACAGGATGAAATTATCAGACCTGGCAGAAAATTATTCTGGCTGGTTATTACAAAGGGAAATTGATATTCAAAATGATCTTGAAAAAAGCCAGTTATCTTTCGATCTGTTCAAACAATACAGGAAGCACCTTGGAAGTATCCGTTATTTTCTTTTGATTGAAACACAAAAATTATTGGTTCCTTTTAAAGTCAGGAAATTACTTGATTTCAGCAAATTTTCGTTGCTTTCGCTCGCTCTTCCTTTTTATAAATTCAGCAGAAAATTAGGTTGGGATCAATGGATTAAGAAAGCGATTCTGCCAAAAGAATATCAGCAACAAATTAATGAACTTGATGTGATAAAATGTTATAAACTTTTGGCATAATAATTTCTTCATTTTTTTTATTAATCATTTTAAAAAATTATCAATTATGGCAAAGTATGGTAAAAAAGCAGAAGAAAAAGTGCACACAGCTATTCATGAAATGGAAGAAGGAACATTAAAAAGCGGTAAAAGCAACAAAAAAGTTACCAGTAAAAAACAGGCAATTGCGATTGGATTATCCGAAGCCAGGAAAGAAGGCGATAAAGTCCCAAAAAAATCAGGTCCCAAGAAATAAAAGGGATTACATGGATGTTTATAATCGTAGCATCAGCATGGTTGTAGCAATTAACCTTCTATGTTAAATATCGAAATTCTTATCACTGTTTTATAATAAAAACAAAATACAAATTCACGGTATTTGTCTGTTTACTGTCACCAATTGATTATTGAAACCATTCATAAAACATTTTCATTCTTTTAAGTTCTACTGTCTTACTTTTATTTTTTTTAACGAAAAATGTAACCATAGAGTTTATGAAAAAAGTTTTATTATCGGTTTCAGCTGCGTTTTTTTTGAGCACCTCTTTTTTAAATGCCCAACAATTATACACACCGCGGAATATTATGAAGGCGTATGAAAATGGCACGCGCTCCCTTGATGGAAGTCCTGGAAAAAATTATTGGCAGAATGAAGGAAAGTATGAAATCCAGGAAACAGTAACTCCGGAAACCGCCACTGTATCGGGTGTTGAGAAAATTGTTTATACAAATAACAGCCCTGATACTTTACGAATGCTTGCAATTCGGTTTGTAAATAACGTTCACAAACCTGAAGCCCCGAGAGGCAACTATACCAGCGATAATTTTTTTACAACTGGTTTGGATATCAAATCCTTTTCGGTGAATAATGAGCAATATGATATCAATAGTAAAAACTGGGGCACTGTTGCAGCAGTAAGATTGAAACAACCTTTGTTGCCAAATTCTTCTGCAGAATTAAATATTTCCTGGAGCTATCCTTTATCAAAAGAGGATGGCCGTGAAGGACAAATTGATAGCACTACTTTTTACGTAGCGTACAGTTATCCCAGGGTCTCAGTTTATGATGATTATAATGGCTGGGATTTTCTTCCACACACCGGAAGACAGGAATTTTATAATGATTTTAATGATTACACGCTCAGTGTAAAAGTGCCGGAAAATTATGTTGTTTGGGCTACCGGCGATCTGTTAAATCCAGACGAAGTTTTGCAACCTGCTATTGCAAAGAGATTGAAGGAATCTTACCAGTCAGATGATGTTATTCACATTGCTGATTTTAAAGAAATGCAAGATCATAAAGTGACCACCCAAAACGATTGGAACAACTGGAAATTTTCTGCCAATCATATTACCGATGTTTGCTACGCCATTAGCAAAAATTACGTTTGGGATGCTTCCAGTGTAGTAGTCGACTCCAAAAACAATCGTCGTACCAGCGCACAGGCGGCTTACAATGAAACAGCACAAGATTTTCACTCTTCGGTAAAGTTTACACGAAATGCTCTAAAATATTTTTCTACCAAATGGCCCGGAGTTTCTTATCCTTTTCCAAAAATGACGGCTTTCCAGGGACATGCAGATATGGAGTACCCGATGATGGTAAATGATGGTTCTACAAGAGATTTAAAATTTGCCCAAATGGTGCAGGATCATGAGATCGCGCACACTTATTTTCCTTTCTATATGGGTACCAACGAAACAAGATATGCATTTATGGATGAGGGCTGGGCAACGACTTTTGAATACCTGATTGGTCAGGAAGAAAATGGAAAAGAACATGCAGATTCTGTGTATAAAATGTTTCGCATCAATCGTTATATCCACGATCCTTCTACAGAAGAAGATCAGCCGATCATCTCTATGTCTACCCAGGTTGGCGGCGCCGGGTATGGTAACAATTCTTATGGAAAAGCATCATTGAGTTACCTCGCTTTAAAAGATCTTTTGGGTGATTCTCTTTTTAGTAAAGCGCTTCACCATTACATGGATGTTTGGCATGGAAAACATCCTATTCCGTGGGATTATTTCTATTCAATGAATACAGGTTCAGGACAGGATTTGAACTGGTTTTTCCACAACTGGTTTTTTACCAACAATTATATTGACCTTAAAATTGATACCGTTACCAGAGAAAAGGATTTTTATACGATCTCTATTAAAAATGTAGGTGGTTTTGCCATTCCATTCGATATAAAAATTGAATATGTAGATGGGCAAAAAGTAACGATGCATCAAACACCTGCCATCTGGAAAAATAATCAGAAACAACAATTTTTTAAA
Source organism: Ginsengibacter sp. (assembly GCA_039935675.1). Lineage (GTDB taxonomy): Bacteria > Bacteroidota > Bacteroidia > Chitinophagales > Chitinophagaceae > Ginsengibacter. The sequence goes on from JBDTJV010000126.1 coordinate 10,699, forward strand.
ATCTCTGCAAAGAAGATCATTAAATCTGTTCAGCTCGATGGAGGAATTTATATGGATTATACTCCTGCAGATAATAGCTGGAGAGAATAATCATTTTAATTTCTGTTATTAAGAAAGGCGGCCTTTATTATCAAAGGGCTGCCCTTTTTATTTTTGCCAGCTAAATGAAAAAAGCCATTATTTGTTGGTTTACTGATTTGGTTAAAGTAAAACAGGCTTAATTAAATTGATAATAATATTAACGCGCGCTCACTTTCTTTTTATCTAAATTCGCTTTCATGGCGGCACAAATATTCACGAATATTAGTTTACTGGTTAATACAAGAAAAGTTGAGGGTTTTATCCGTGGCGAACAATTGTCTGTCTTGCCGTCCATTCAAAATAGTTACCTGGTAGTAGAAGATGACAGGATCGCAGAAGTAGGAAAAATGGAAGAACTCCGTTTTACTCAAGAAGCCATAAAGGTTTCAGAAGGAACTATCGTTTTGCCATGTTGGTGCGATAGCCACACTCACCTTGTATTTGCAGGTAGCCGTGAAGAGGAATTTATCGATAAAATCAAGGGTTTAAGCTATGCAGAAATTGCTGCCAAAGGTGGAGGAATTTTAAACTCTGCAAGGAAATTAAATGAAGCCACAGAAGACGAACTTTTTAATGCAGCATGGAAAAGATTGGAAGAAATAAGCAAGCTCGGAACCGGCGCAGTAGAAATAAAAAGTGGCTATGGTTTGTCCTTTGATGGAGAAATGAAAATGCTCAGAGTTATTAAAAAATTGAAAGAGAAAAGCCCTTTAAAAATTAAATCCACTTTTCTTGGTGCGCATACTTTTCCGTTGGAATACAAAGAAGATCACCAGGGTTATATTGATTGTATTATTCATGAAATGCTTCCGGAAATTGCTAAGGGAAAACTGGCTGATTACATAGATGTATTTTGTGAAACAGGTTTTTATTCACCGGAAGAAATGAGGAAAATTTGTGAAGCAGGAAAAGAATATGGATTACAACCAAAACTTCATGTGAACCAACTGAACAGTATTGGCGGTATAGAAGCAGGTATTTCGCTTAATTCTCTCTCTTTAGATCACCTCGAAACCTTAACCCAAAATGAAATTGAACTTTTAGGAAAATATGAAGGTTCCTGCACTCTTTTACCAAGCGCAGCTTTTTTTTTAAGAATGCCTTTGCAACCTGCAAAAAACCTTATCGGTGCAGGCGCCGCTATCACCCTGGCTTCAGATTACAATCCTGGTTCATCTCCTTCGGGAAATATGAATTTTGTTATTTCACTTGCCTGTATCCAAATGAAAATGTTGCCCGCAGAAGCGATTAACGCTGCGACGACTAATGGTGCATGCTCCATGGAAATTGAAAAAGATTATGGTTCTATTGCCGTTGGAAAAAAAGCCAATCTTATTTTTACAAAACCCGTTCCTTCACTTAACTATCTTCCTTATTCTTTTGGGAATAATTTAATTGATAAAGTGATGATTAATGGTTCTTTTATTTAAATTGAAAAATTATTAAAAGCTATACAAATTATGCCAAACCATTTTAAACGGTACGATAAAAAGTATCTTAATTATCTTACACATCCACGCAAATACGAAACAAAATTGGGCGAAATGGTTCTTTGTGATCCGTTCAATGATTTTGAAAAAACAATAGCAGAATCTTCCGCTAAGTACGTCCTGTTCGGGAT
>JBDTJV010000127.1:0-3490 GCA_039935675.1 Ginsengibacter sp.
AGGAAAAGAATGGCATGTTTTGGTGGAAAATGAATGCTGTCTTCTTTTTTAAAATGTTGTATTTCTGAATAGAATGGTGCCTGCTGCGCTTTTACTAACCCACAACAGATTAATAAAATGAGCAGCAATTTAATTTTTTTGAAAAGCATTTTCTTGAAGTTTTTGATTGGATATAATTAGTATTTATATTTTTGTTTTCTCATTTCAAAAAGCAACCGAATTTATGGTATCTATTTAACCGGAAAAAATTTTTGATTTAAAATCCGGCAATATTCTCATCGATCAAAGTGATGGACTTTGAAAGCCAAGTTGTTTCATTCCTCTTTTTATTTCGGGGCAACTCATAAAAAGATTCCACAATAAGCCGGTACGATAATTTTCGATCATCACAATCTCCGGCCCCTGGTCTATCGCAAGAAATGAATCAGCAAACCAGGCATCGGTCAAATTAAATGCATCAACAAATCCATACTGCTTGAATAATTTGTCGCCCAAAGTATAATAAAAAAAACGCAGTGCATCCATTGACTGGCTTGATGTATATGGCAAAGAGGAAATGGCAGCCGTTGGTGAAATGACTCCATCGTCATTTGAAGGAGAATGCGCGGAATAAGAACTAATATTATCATCGCTGGACGTAAGTCCCCACACGCTTTTGCTGTATCCGTTAAAATGCTGAGGATTGGCTACACAATAATTATAATTGATCAATGATTGGGCATTATTCTGTGTAAAATAATTTGCGTAGGTATCTGTCAGATTGTTTGGATTGATCCCGAGAAATGAATATTGTGAAAAGAAAAGTGGACCACCAAGGTCAGGTCCCAAAGGTAACTTTATGTTATAAAAAGTAGAACCATTTCGCATGGCTCCATTAGATGCCCAGCCATTATCATAAACAATTCTTGGAATAGAATCTTTATTGGAAGAAGCCGCCAGAACGTATACAACCAATGCTTCATTCCAACCCTTTATTTGCATATTAATATCAAAATTATAATTGGGACTCCAATGCCAGATCAATAGATTTTGCCCGCCATTTCTAAACCAATTCCACTCAATCCCATTCCACAAATTATTAATACCATTTCTCAAATTAGTTTCGTCCGCGCTTGCAGCATTAAAATATTGACGGGCACATAATAACCCTTGCATCAAAAAAGAAGTTTCAACCAGGTCTGCTCCGTCATCCTGTGTGCTGAAAGGGATTGTAGCACCTGTTGCGCCATTAATCCAATGAGAAAAAGCACCATGGAACCGTGTACAATTAGTTTGCAAAAAGTTTACAATGGTTTGGATTCTTTGTAAACCATCAGCCCTTGAAATGAAATTTCTATTGATACCAACAAGAATGCTCATCACGCCAAAACCAGTGCCACCGGTAGTTACAATATCTCCGGAAGTATTTCTTTCCCGCGCCATTCCTGAAACCGGATGTCCAAAATCCCAGAAATATTTGAAGGTTTGCTTTTCAACGAGGTCTAATAATACGCTGTCAGAAACACGAGGATATTTATCAGTTGAGTCAATGGCAGTAATTAAATTAAAACTGGCATTGTTTTTTAAAACGATTTGTTGGTTAGACTCCAAACCTGTGTTGATACTTAACAAATATTTCGAAATTCCATTTAACGGAACTGATGGCCTAACTTCAATACTGCTGTCGCTATTAGAATAAGAAATATTTAAAGTAGACGCACCACCTCCATCCTGGCTCAAAGAAATATTGCTTCCCACGGAATTCCGATTCACCGGCGCATTAAAAGATATTTTTATATCTGTATTAAGATTTACCTGCAAAAAATTATTGCTTTGATCAGCAAACTGATTATTTATTTTTACGGAAGAGATAAGAAAACTTCCAGGCACCGGAGGCGGAGTAGATTCCTTATTTTTAGAGCAGCTAAAAAAGCAAACAATCAAAAGTAAGAGGGCCCAATTTTTCATAGGTAACAAGTTAAGCAATTAAAAAATTCCGGTAAACTATTTCTTAATCAATTCTCATTGAAAGCTGATGATGAATTTTAATACATTTATTAAAATGAAAATGAAAAAACATTTTGTAATTGAAAACATATAATTAGAACATTGTCATTTTATTGTAACAAGAGACACTTTTTTTCTGTAATTTCATTTTCAATCATTTCTATTTTTTCATGTTAGTCAAAACTTTCGGCAGTGCTGTTTATGGAGTAGAAGCAATTACCATCACGGTAGAGGTAAACGTAAGCACAGGGAAATTCACATCAATAGTTGGCCTTGCAGATAATGCGGTAAAAGAAAGTCTTGAGCGCATGGAAAGTGCTATAAAGACCAACGGATATCATTTTCCCAGGATAAAGGTTGTCGTGAATTTGGCCCCTGCTGATATCCGTAAAAGCGGAACTGCATTCGATTTACCGATTGCTATGGCCACGCTTGGCGCCAGCGAACAACTGGAAAATGCCGAAAAATTAACCGATTATGTTATTATGGGAGAATTAAGTCTGGATGGAACAGTTCGACCAATCAAAGGCGCATTACCTATTGCGATCCAGGCAAGAAAGGAAGGTTTTAAAGGATTAATATTACCGAAAGAAAATGCGCGTGAAGCCGCAATGGTCAACAAATTAAATGTATATGGTGTAAATCATATCTCGGAAGTAATTGACTTTTTTATTGATGAAAATTCAATTCCGCCAATGGTTGTCAATACCCGCGAAGAATTTGCAAATGCACAAAGTGATTTTGAAATAGATTTTTGCGATGTAAAAGGCCAGGAAAATATCAAACGCGCGCTCGAAATTGCGGCAGCAGGCGGACATAATGCCATTTTAATCGGACCTCCGGGCGCAGGAAAAACGATGCTTGCAAAAAGGTTACCAACGATCCTTCCACCATTAAGCTTGCAGGAAGCATTAGAAACCACTAAAATTCACAGCGTGGCTGGTAAACTTCCTGAAAATGCGACCTTGATTTCCAAAAGGCCTTTTCGATCTCCGCATCATACCATTTCTGATGTCGCTCTTGTCGGCGGCGGAGGAATGCCGCAACCGGGAGAGATTTCTTTAGCGCACAATGGAGTTCTGTTTTTGGATGAATTGCCGGAATTTAAAAGAACTGTTTTGGAAGTAATGCGTCAGCCGATGGAAGAAAGAAAAGTGACTATTTCACGGGCGAAAGTAGCGTTGGATTTTCCTTCAAGCTTCATGTTGATAGCCTCAATGAATCCTTGCCCATGCGGCTATTACAATCATCCTGAAAAAGAATGTAGCTGTCCTCCGGGAGCTGTTCAAAAATACCTGAATAAAATTTCCGGGCCTTTGCTCGACCGAATTGATCTTCATGTAGAAGTGACGCCAGTCGCGTTCACAGAATTGTCTTCTACAAAATCATTTGAAAAAAGTGAGAACATTCGCGAAAGAGTTATCAAGGCAAGAGAAAAACAAGCAGAAAGATATATTGACAATCCGGGCGTTTATTGCAATGCGCAAATGAGCAGTAAAATGCT
>JBDTJV010000128.1:0-6880 GCA_039935675.1 Ginsengibacter sp.
CTAAAAGTGATATTGATGCAAGTGAAGCTATTAATTATATAGGTAAAAATGTTACTGTTTGTTCGCATGTTTTTGGAGTGAAATATACCGGGAAAATAAATTTAATAGACCTGGGCGCGAAATATCCCAACAGTCCCCTGACCATTGTAATTTTTGCAAAGGATCAGAATAAGTTTAACGGAAACATTGAAGATTTATTCAATGGTAAAAATATTTGTGTGAAAGGAAAAATTGTAGCGTATAAAGGAAAGGAAGAAATAATTGTTACTGAGCCGAATGATATTAGGGTTTTATAGACCTTCTGAATTGCCCTCCAATGGAGAGTACCTAAAAATATAATTTCATATAGTAAACTAACAAATAAATTGTTTTATGGATTTACAATAGTGGGGGAATTGTGAATAATGAAAATGGATTTCTTATTTTGAAGTTGTATTTTCCATTTGTGCAATGATTTTATTTACCTCACTTTCTGTAGATTTTAATTTTGCCTGGCAAAAGGTTATTAATTCGGAGGCTACTGTATTCTTATCCTCATTTAGAAACCAGGTAATTAATTTTAAAAAGACTTCAATCTCTCTATCATAAAATTTGAATTTCTTACCATACAATTCAATTCCCTTCAGGTAGAGAAATTTCCAAATTTTGCTGTAATCAAAATCACTTGTAATTGTCTTTATTTTTTCCGGAATTAAATAACGCTTTGCGGATCCAGCAAAAGGTGAATGACTTACTATGCTTTCAATGAATTATCTATTTCATTTTAACCCATCCATTCCCAGTTTTCCTAAAATTAATGCCTCCAACGACTTCCTTAATTGTTTCTCCCTTTTTAATTGTACTTATTTCTGTATATGATGTCGTGAATTCTCCAAATTGTTTATTATAGTCTTTTGTAGCCTGGATATCATGAGCAATCTTTTTCAAGAAAGAGCTGTCCGAATCAGCAACATAGAATGTATCCATCCCTGAAAAACCTTTTTTAGTTAACACCTGCAAATCAGATCCGGCAGTTAATTTTGCCTGATACTTCATCCAAAAAACATCCTCCCCCATCTGGCTACTTCTTTTGTCATCAATCTTTTTTAAATCTTCATAATGCAAAGGAGGTTTTATCGTCTGATTGAGTTGATCCAAAACAAATTGTTCTGTTGGTACAGAATCACTTTTACAGGAAAAAAGGATCAGGCAAAAAAGATAGATTGGCAGAGATGATAATTTCAAATGCTTCATTGGGATTAATTTTCAAATCCAAGTTAAGATAAAAGTGATAATCTTGTACACCTTAAATAAATGAAAAATCGTCTTTGGTGTACAACTTTAACGGATTTCGCTGGTGATGGAAATAAAGGCTTCAATTATCCGCAACTCTCTTTAATTATCTTCAATTTGTGATAATTTCTCTTTCCCTTTTTTTTAATTTCTTGTCCTTTTTTTCTCATAGATTAAAATAGTTAATCAATAGATGTATTAGAAACAGCCTTCAAAATCAATGTTTACAGGTGTTACAGTAAAAAAGGGTGTACAAGATTAATGGATTCAAGGTACAAGTTTAACGGATTTCGGGTACAACTTTAATGGATTCAAGGTACAACTTTAATGGATTTGGCCGGACAAGTGTACAAGATTAACGGATTCTTTTTATATAATTTTCATCTTACATCTACTCCCCGATAAAGAAGCTCACGCTGTTTAAAAGGCAATCAGCCATTTTCGATTACGGCTCTTTTAGATGTTACTCGTAAGCCGTGTTCCCACCAAAGCCTTCTAAATAACACCATAAATACGATTGATTTAAAAATTGAATTGTGTGTTTCCAAATCATTTCCTTCTTAACAAAATAAAAATACTTTGTATCTTTTGCCCGCAAAAATCGAATTTAAGATAATGGCAAGCATTCATAAAAGATTCTCATAGTTTACCAGTATGGCGCTACTTGAAAAGCATTTGTATGTTAAGAAATCCAATATTCCCGGTGCAGGCAAAGGGTTGTTTACCAAACAATTTATCGCTAAAGGGAAACTGATTGTAGAGTATAAAGGAAGGATCACGACATGGAAAGAAGTTTTAAATGGAAAGGTTTTTAATGGCTACGTATTTTATTTAAATCGGAGCCATGTTATTGATTGTATGCCTTGCAAAAAGGCTCTGGCAAGATTTGCCAATGATGCGAATGGTCTAAACAAAATTGGAAATCTTAGAAATAATTCCAAATTTATTATTGAACAAAATAAGGTTTATATCCATGCATCAAAAGATATCTGTGCCGGCGAAGAGATTTTAGTTTCCTATGGAAGGGATTATTGGAAAGTAATTGCGGAAATCAATCTTACTTCAAAAAAAATTGAAATTTAAAAAGGTAATCAAGGAACTTTTACCAGGTTTGAAAATTCATTTTTAATACTCGCAATTGCCCAAGCAGGAATATTTTGCACTGGTAAACCATTTCGCTTTCTTTCAGACAATTTAAGGGACAAGTCAGCAATTTTGTCACGGAAGACAGGCAGGTTATTAAAATCATCTAAGATGGCTTCTACTTGCGCAATATGAGGCTGTTTAAATCCGAAGTGATGCCTTAATAAATGAATAGTATCTTCTTTTACCCGGATATGATAATCCTGTTCATTTCTTAATGACGATTTCGTTTTTATTATGAAGTTAAGATGGGTAATTGCACAGCCATTTTTTGTAATACTGAGATCAAAAAAGACATCTCCTATTAATTTGAGTTCCTTCTCTGCAGGCCTAATGACTCGCCTGATTAATTCTTTTGGTTCCGGATAACTATTACCTAAAACAAGCAACTCTTTAAATTTAGAAATTGTCAAAACATAAACTCCAATATCCTTCCATTGACATATAATTTCATAAATCTTTTGAGTGTACTTATTATTGGTTTTATACATCACGTCTTCTGCAAAGACGGTAAGTCCATTGGCAACTTTCATCAATTCCATCGCAGTTACTTTATGCATGGTGATAGTTATCTCTCTTGCGTATTTTTTTATAACAGCTCTCTCAATTAAGCCCGTTAAAATCAATTCCTCTTCAGGTCTTTTAGCTTTCCTGCTTTTGACTGCCGGAAGAACAATCCTTGCTATTTCTACGTTTACTGATCGTAGTTGGTTAAGTGCCTTTTTAAATTGAGCATAATTGTTACCATCTTTAATAAAATCAGTTAGTAAAAATTTAAGCCTTATTGTATCATCATCAGAACTTTTAAATAATTCTAATTGCCCAAATTCAAGGCCTTGTTCTAACAAAGTGATATTCCTTTGCAATCTTGAAATGATCTTAGTTAGTATTCTCTTTTGCCACACGGAATAATTCCACATAGACATGGTAATCCTATATGGCTGTCTGATTAAAGAGTAATTTTCAATTGTCTTTAATTCACTATTCATATAAAATAATTTGAAGAAATTGATCCGGATATTTAGCTATTACCTGAGTAAATCCTGAAGCTGATGGACGAACGCTATTTTCTTCTTGAATGATTCAGATTGAGCGAGCCAGGTATTTGTATTTTCACTTTGTATTCTTTTGATAACGACTTCACCACATGTCCATTCATCAGAATTAAAATGGTATTTGAAATTAAATTTTCTGAGCCATTCTTCGTGTAAGGGTACGCCGATGATATCCCGGTCGCTATCCGGATTGTTCCGGCTGGAAAGATGAACCACTCCTGGTTCGAGTACCAAAACGGTGTCTGGAGTAACGACATCTTCATAACAAACAGCCACTATATTTCCTAGTCGTAAATCAGATGATTTCATAGTAATTTTTTTCTTAAGCAATACTTTTATTTCTTTTTTTATCAGCGAGACTTATTCGAATTTCCCGGGCATAATTGTGTTCGTATTTTGTTAGCTGCTTTCCTTCTGAAACCCACTTATCGATTTCATCCTTTCTGAAATACAAAGTCTTTCCTTTCTTATTACAGGGAATTTCATTTTTGTGAGTTAACTGATAAATTGTAGACACTTTCATTTTAAGATATTTGCATAGCTGAGGTACTTTCATAATAAATTCATCAATATCCTCTGACTCTTCTTTTCCCCTTATAAATCCCCATTTTTCTAATGCAAATTCTACTGCTCTGGAAATAATGTCTTCCAATTCTTCCTTATCAATTGTTATGATTATTCCCTGCATGATTAATATCCGGATTTTTAAGATTTGAAATCAAATACTATATAAACTTCCTGGCTGCTGTGTTTTTGTGCAAAAAATGAACTTGCCCAACAAATATCATCTTGACTCAAAAAATATTTTCACACTTTGAACCGTATTCGGTAACTTTTTTAAAAATAGGGAGAATTCGCCCTTTTTTAGCATTAATAGTTATTGTCAATTTGTTAGGTGGAGAATAAAGCAAAACGAAGCTATTATAAAGATGAAGGGGCACTCATTAGAATTGGTCAAAAAATTCGGGAAATCAGAAAATCTAAAAAAATTTCCCAGTTTGATTTAGCCGATAAATGTGAAGTAGATTATAGTCAAATTAGTCGTATGGAGTTGGGGAAAGTAAATGTAAGTATATCAAACTTTTTAAGGGTTGCTAAGGCATTAGGCATTGATCCAAGAGAATTTTTGGATTGGTATGATAATAGCGAAACTTAGTTTTGCAATAATTTGAGGAAGCATGTAATTCAATAAAAAGAGAAGCCTTTTCAGTTTTGGCTTATTAATAATCGAATTATGGAGGAGTTGATATTTTTTTTGAATTCTATTCATCCTTTGAGCAAAGACACGAGGGATTTTTTAATTTCCAGATTACAATTCGTGGAGATTCCGAAAAAGAGTTTTCTATTGAAAGAAGGAAATGTTTGCCGCGAAATATATTTTGTGAGTAAAGGGCTGTTAAGATGTTTTTACATTAAGAATGACAAAGAAGTCAGTGCCTGGTTTATGAAAGAAGGCGATGTGATAATATCTGTTGAGAGCTTTTTCAAACAGACAAAAAGTAAGGAGAACATACAGGCTTTAGAAGACTGTTCTTTGTTTTACATTAATTATGAAGAGCTGCAGTTGGCCTACTCAGATTTTTCTGATTTTAATTCTATTGGCAGAATACTTACTGAAAAATACTACCTGTTAAGTGAACAAAGATTATATTCTCTGAGAATGCAAAGAGCAAGTGAAAAATACTTGTTTTTACTAAATCATTTTCCTCAAATACTGCTTAGAGTACCCTTGAAATATATTGCATCCTATTTGGGGATCACAGAAGAAACACTAAGCCGGATAAGGTCTATGAAATATTAATTGATATTTATCAAGATTTACATAGGGCGTTAGTTATTTAATTTTACATGGAACGATGTCGCAAACTCTTGCGTCAGAATAATTGTAAAATGCAACCTATGAATCTAGATGAATTTACGAATTCTCTCTATAAGCAAATGGAAAATAGTTTGGATGAAGTAAATCTTGATGAAACAGATATACTTCAGCGACTAAAGGATTCTTCCAGAACCATTTTAAGTTCAATTTCAAGATTGAAAAATTTTATTGCCGGGTATGAATTTATTAATGTAAATGATGAAATAAATTTTTTTAAGAATATTAAACCGAAGTTTTCAAGTAAATTGATATTCTACCAAAAGGCGTATGAAATTCAATTGTATTTGCCAATTGGTCCGTTGCCGGATATAAAAAATTATTACTTCAAAGAATTGCAAAAAATAGATAAATATCTAAATGATAATAAGGAGTTGTTCAGCTACTATAGATCAAATTCAACGCTATTTGATGAGATCTATTTTATAAGAAAAAAACCGGATTCCTGGTTGCTATTAAGTCTGGATGATTATGAAACCGATCTTGACTTTACCACCTTTTACGACCACAAAATCTCAAAAATTGTCGCTTTCGACTTTTTATCAGAATTTATAAAAGATTCAATCAACAAACTAGATCAAAAAAATGAACTAAATAAAATTAACCTTAGGGATACAGGAGATTTAAAATGGACTGGTTCTAAAGTTGCTCTCGTAGAATTGTTATATGCCTTGCAGTCAACCGGTTCATTTAATAATGGATCAATTGGCATTAAAGATTTGGCAGATGAACTTCAATCTTTATTCAATGTCGATATAGGAAATTATTATCGGGCTTTTCAGGAAATAAGAATACGGAAATCAAGCCGCACCAGTTTTATGGATCAACTGAAAGACCGTTTGATAAAACGTATGGATGAATCAGATGAAAACCCTAAACACTATAAATAGGATTGGTTAGAGAAATCTAATGCGAGTAAAACAGCATCTTTTATTTGGGATCGGGTTTGAACCTATTTTAATAAACTTACTTTAAATATTTCGGCATAGCTGTTGATGTCTATTATTTAATTTCATTACTGCTTTTAAAAACCTGGTTATTTTTTTGAAAAGTGCTTCACGAGAATTGTAATCTTTTCCTTCTTTTCCAAAAATAATCCAACGTTTTTCTATTTTCTTTTAATTTCTTCTCCATTATTTGAATTATAACAACATGCCTACCTTAGATTAAAAGTATCTTTTAATCAAATTAAACCTTTGACCCCAAGCAAGATTGTATAAAAAGGTCCACATAATTCTCAAATAAATGTGAACCACAGTAGGTTTTATCTAGTTGTATTAATTGATATTTATCAATTAAATGAGGGTGGAGTATTAAATATCTTTGGTTTCTAAATTATTTCCTATGAAACGTATTTTATTAGCTTTTTCCATTTTATTATTTTGTTTAATTTATTGGTCATGCCAGAAAAATGAAAACATTTTTACCATCCCTAAATTCCAAGATCCATTTATTGCTCCTGCACTGGCTTATCTGAAAACGCAGTTAAATGACGAAAATTTTGAGGCGCTTGATCTAAGTTCCATACAAACTA
>JBDTJV010000129.1:0-2740 GCA_039935675.1 Ginsengibacter sp.
AAAGAACATTTGCGTATCCATGTGGTGATATGAAAATTCATGATTCATCCTACCTTGATTATATGAAATATAAATTCGTCGCTGCCCGTGGCGTTACGCCTGAAATGTTGCCTATTGATAAAGTCAATTTGAATAATGTGGGATGCTACATGGAGAACGGCGCATCTACCGATGAAATGATTGCATTGGTAAAAAAAGCTATGCAAACTCATACGTTGTTGGTTTTTCTTTTTCATGGCGTGGGCGGCGAACATAATATCAATGTTTCGTTGGCAGCACACAGCGGATTATTACATTATTTGAAACAAAACGAAAGAGATATTTGGATAGCGCCAATGATAGACGTGGCGAAGTTTATAAAATCAAAACAATAAGAATTTGTTGGTTTACTGCTTTTCCCACCCAATTATTGAATTGCGGCAGTCTTCTCAGTAATATTTAATTTTATAAAATGAAAGTTCAGAAAAATAAATATAATGAACTCCTTGATAATATCGGCTTTACTATTGAGCAAGCAAGGCAGAATGCAATTAAAGCCGTAAACACAGAATTGGTTAAAGCTAATTGGGAAATTGGCAGACACATCGTGGAATTTGAACAGCACGGACAAGAAAGGGCAGAGTATGGAAGTGAGCTACTGAAACGGCTTTCCAAAGATTTGAGGCAGCGTTACGGTAAAGGATTTGGCAGACGCAATATTTTGGATATGCGTAGGTTTTACCTTACTTATCAGAAATGGCAGACAGTGTCTGCCAAATTGAGCTGGAGTCATTATATAGCATTAGTGAGTATTTCAGACGACACCGCAAGGAAGTTTTATGAAAATCATGCACTTAACGAAAACCTATCAGTAAGAGAACTCGAAAGGCAAATTAATTCTTCTTTATTTGAACGGCTCGCATTGAGCAAAGACAAAAAAGGTGTTTTACAACTTTCGGAAAAAGGGCATATAGTTTCTAACCCTACTGAAGCAGTAAAAGACCCGTATGTTTTGGACTTTCTCAAAATTCCGCAAAGCCATAAGATGACAGAGAAAGACCTTGAACAAAAAATTATTGACAACCTGCAAATGTTCCTGCTCGAACTAGGAAAAGGCTTTGCATTTGTAGCAAGGCAATATAAAATTTCACTTCGTAATAAACATTTTTACATTGACCTTGTATTTTATCACCGGATTTTAAAATGCTTTGTATTAATAGATTTAAAGATTAAAAGCGTTGCTCATGGCGACATAGGACAAATGAATCTTTATCTTAACTACTTCAAGACCGAAGAAAATGTCGAAGGTGACAATGAACCAATCGGCATTATTCTTTCAGCCGAGAAAGACGAAGTATTAGTTGAGTTTGCAACTGGTGGAATCTCTAACAAAATTTTTGTTTCAAAGTATCAGCTTTATCTGCCAGACAAAAAACAATTGCAGAAAAAAGTAAAAGCAATCATCGACAGTAAGTAATATGACCTGGGAGAAAATCTGCTAAGTCTCCATTAGCGACGCCACAAGGCAAGCGCATTGGCAAGACATGCAAAAGCGACAGTACTAAAGTAATTTCAAAATAATTCGCCGCTTGATTTCAAAATAAGAAACATAATATACCGAACGACAAAACGTAGAAGACAAACAAGCCGGCACGATGATTACCTGCTTTGGAGACTCATTAATATTCTACTGGATTCATTTTTGTATGCCTTATTCTTATTACCCGGATTTCGGTTGAAGATATACGATAAGTAATCCTGTATTTATAAATCTCATAAGCTCGGTACGAACCGTCATTTCCTATTCGGAATTTATCCGGATTGTGGTGCTCAGGATTTTTTATCAACTTTTTTATAGAAGTTAATATCATTCCTCTTACCTTATCTGCATTTTGCAAAGAGTCCTTTCTGATATAAACATAAGCATCTCTAAGAGATTTTTTTGCTTCTCTGTCTATAGCAACTTTCCTTTTATTACTTACCACGATTGCATTTCCTTTTCTAACTCATCAAGGGTTGTAAACTCACCATCGTTCATCCGCTGCATGGCCTCATCTAGTTCTTTGTTATAGTGTTCTACTGTAACCGGATTCAGGGTGTCTCCAGGTGTCTTTAAAAATGACTTAATCATTTCCAATAACGATTTTTTTTGAGGTTCATCGAGTTTAGTAAAATACTGTATCAACTCTTTGTCTAACACGTTTGCCATTGAATTCAGGTTTTCACAAATTTACTTTTAAAATCTATCAATTAAAAATCAACTTAAAAATCTAACGGGGCTATGATTATTACATTTTTTGAAACAAAACGAAAAAGACATCTGGATAGCACCGATAATAGATGTGGCGAAGTTTATAAAATCAAAACAATCGATATTTGTTGGTTTACTACTCTTTTCTTTTCAAATAAAAATGCATTTTATTTTGGAAAAACTAATTGTCTAAATTAATGCTTTCCTGCACCTCTGTATGATATCAAGATGTGTTCGCTTGCTATCAAAGAGTGTAAAATAAGAATTAGAGGAATTTGTGTGTTTACTATTACAGGTTTCATAAATGCAGATTTTAAACACCCGGGCACAAGAATGCCTAACTCGTAAATATCTTAACAGCTAATCTCCCACCAAAAGTAGGCTTATCACTTAGATCTTTTTGTAATTTCCGTTACCTGAGAATTGAAGTATTCCTTTGTCACGAAGTACTTGCAATTGTTGTCGAAGCTTATCTTTTATAAAATTGTTGTTTGGGAATTTTTCTTTAAA
>JBDTJV010000130.1:0-2901 GCA_039935675.1 Ginsengibacter sp.
TTTGATACAATCGGCCTATTCAGAAAGTTAAATACAGAACAATATAACAACATACTTCAATGGTTGGATTTTTTACAGCTTTCTCATGTGTCAAAAAAGCCTTTACATTCAATTTCGGCCAGTCTCCAACGAATGATCTTGCTTGCACGGGCTTTGGTAAAAAATCCACCATTGTTAGTTTTAGATGAACCTTGCCAGGGACTTGATCAAATTCAAAGTGCCCAGTTTGTTTCATTGATCGATCACATTTGCAGTGGGTCAAATAAAACATTGATATATGTCAGTCATGATATCAGTAATATTCCAAAATGTGTTGAAAGAGTTTTGCAGCTTGAAAAGGATGGACAAAGAATTTATTCGGTACATGGGAAGTTTGAACAGGCAGTAGCATAAAAAAATATTTTAAACAGTTAAAAATCCGCATAGCGAAGATCACTAATGAACAAGAAAATTACAGTAATTCCGGGAGATGGAATAGGTCCGGAAGTTACCCGTGAGACTTTAAAAGTATTGAATGCAATTGCATTTAAATTTAAACACGACTTTAAATTTACCCATTGCCTGATGGGTGCAGTTGCCATCGAAAAAACCGGCGATCCTTTGCCCCAGGAAACTCTCGATAGTTGTCTTAAAAGTGACGCCGTTTTGCTTGGTGCGATAGGTCTTCCAAAATACGATAATAATCCATCGCTGAAAGTAAGGCCGGAACAAGGTTTGCTGAAACTTCGGAAAGAATTGCAGCTATTCGCCAACATTCGGCCAGTGTCCACTTATAAATCTCTGCATCATCTTTCTCCTTTGAAAGAGAAACAATTAAAAGGAGTGGATTTTGTGATCTATCGCGAACTTACCGGCGGTATTTATTTCGGAAAAAAAGAATTAAATGACGAAGGAACTGAAGCTTCAGATTTGTGTGTATATAATACGGAGGAAATAAGCCGTATTGCACACCTTGCTTTTGCGGCTTCACAAAAAAGAAAGAAAAAGCTGACTTTGGTCGACAAAGCAAATGTGTTGGAAACATCAAGGTTATGGAGAAAAACGGTACAGGAAATTGCAAAAGATTATCCGGATGTAAAAGTAGATTACATGTTTGTGGACAATGCAGCGATGCAGGTAATAATTAATCCAAAACAATTTGATGTAATCCTAACTGAAAACCTGTTTGGTGATATAATCAGTGATGAAGCAAGTGTGATCAGCGGCTCTCTCGGCTTGTTGCCTTCTTCCTCAATCGGCGAAGGAAACGCCTTATTTGAACCCATTCACGGATCATATCCGCAAGCCGCAGGTAAGGATATTGCCAACCCAATCGGATCTATTTTATCCGGAGCTTTAATGATGGAATATTTTGCGCTCACTGAAGAAGCAAAAACTATCAGGGATGCAGTTGACTGGACTTTGAATAATGAATTTGTTACAAAAGATATTGATCCTATAAATTCTTATTTCACTTCCACGATAGGTGAATTGGTTTGCAATTATATTTCCAATGACATTCCTCAGAATTCAAACATAAGGAACATGGCATTGGGCCAGGCGACAATCATATAAAATGGATTGCATCTTTTAAAAAAAGTGACAATCTCAAAAAAAGTTCTTTGTTTTTTAGAACAGGTAGTTTAAGTTTGCTCTTCAATCCTCATAAATGTTGAAAGGCAAATTAAATAATGACATCAAAAATATTTCAGTGATTATTGTCGCTGTCATAGTCATTATTATACCTGTCTTTGGAGGAGGATAAGCTAATAAAATATTTAATTCAAATAGCCCCGCCTCCAAAAGATGCGGGGTTTTTATTTTAAACCCTTTCAATTAAAAAGTATGTATTACAACAACAACACTTTTATTTATTTAAACGGCAAGATCGTAAAAGCCTCAGAAGCTAAAATTGATTTGTACAGTGAAACGCTGCATTATGGCTATGGAGTTTTTGAAGGAATCCGATCTTATAAAACCATTGATCAAGAGACGGAGATTTTTAAAGCAGATGAACATTTTGACAGGCTTGAAAATTCTGCACGGTCGCTCAATTTACCTTATCCATGGAAACGAGATGAATTGATTGATGCCACTTATGAAGTTTTAAAGCTGAATAATTTGCAGGATGCCTATATCCGTCCGTTGGTGTATGCGCCGGCCAACATGAGCTTTTCTGTAAACAATGAATCTTTTATAGTAATTGAGGCGTGGGAAATGCAGCCGTTTTTGGGCGAAAAATTATTGAGCGTAATGACCTCTTCTTTTGAAAGACCTAACCCAAAAGCATTTAAGATAGAAGCAAAAGCAACAGGCCATTATGTGAATTCAATTCTTGCCAGCCAGGAAGCCAAATCAAAAGGATTTGATGAAGCTTTACTAAAAGATATGGCAGGTTATGTGGCTGAAGCGCCGGGTGCAAATATTTTTATAGAAAAAGATGGGAAACTTTTAACCCCGCAATTGGGCAATATTCTTCCAGGCATTACAAGAGCCACAGTTTTTGAAATTTGTGAGCGTTTAAAGATTCCCGTTGAAGAAAAACAAATTTCTTTGGAAGAACTTCATGAAGCGGATGGCGCTTTTTTTTGTGGAACAGCCGCTGAGGTAATTGGTATTGAAAAATTGGATAACATTCCGTTCAAAAAAGATTGGAGTCAATCAATTGGAATTGTGATTCAAAAAGAATATAAGGATCTCGTTACAGGCAAAAAAAGGAAGGAAAAATTGGAACCAATCAGTTAATAAATCAGTAAACGAACAAATACTTAAAAATTCTATTTTAAACATGAGCGAAACTTTAGTTAACAGCGAACTTAATAAATACAGCAAAACCCTTACCCAGGATGAAACACTCCCAGGTGCACAGTCCATGTATTATGCCATTGGTTTCCAGGAGGAAGATTTTAAAAAAGCACAGGT
>JBDTJV010000131.1:0-21130 GCA_039935675.1 Ginsengibacter sp.
AAATACCTGGAATTTTCCATCCTGGTAAAAGAAGTGGATATTGAAGATTAAAATTTAAACCCTGATTGTAGTAAACAAACAATTATTCAACAATTTTATTTTGGCGCAAATACAAATGGTAGATTACTCGTGCAGCAGGACAATTTCAATGGTTGGAAATGTATTTAAAAGAACGGGAAACAGGTTTTCTTTTTTCACCCATTTTCCCAGCTAAGGTTCGTGTCTCCACGAATCTTCTTTAATAATAAGCAAAGTTAAACCAACAAATATTGATCACGAATGCCGAAGTACAATTGCTATTGTTGGAAAGGTATTTAAAAGAAAATGAGCTAAATCTTCTTTTTTTACCCATTTTATTTCAGTGATATCTTCTTCTGTTTGGGGGATTAATTTTTCAGCCTTAGTTGAATTCATTTCAAACCAATGCGTTTCTTTGAGATTATGTTTACCAAAAAGTACATAAGTATGATAGGTAATTTCAAGCGGCCGAATAATTTTCAAATGAGTTAACCCGGTTTCTTCCTGAACCTCTCTTAATGCGCATTCTTCTATGGTTTCATTTTCGTCTAATTTTCCTTTTGGAAGATCCCATTTGCCAAGTCTAAAAATCAATAAAATCTCCTGGTTATTATTTTTTACCAAACCTCCTCCTGCCCGGATTACATGAAAGTGTTTGAAAAACTGAACTTTTAACACGCTTAAATCTTTCCCTAAAATAATTCCTGCATGAAACCTTTCTTTGTTGATTTCATGTAACAAGGAATTGATGGCAGGTGTTGAAATCTCATCCATAAAAACAGCATCCGGATGGTGACGGTATTCATTTATTTCCTTTGTGATCTCATCACAGAGAAAAACCGGCTTGTCATCAAAGTAAATTGTAATGTAGCTCATACGTGTTTATTATCTTCGCAGCATGACCGATAAAAAAGCCATTGCTGAAAAGCTTTTACAAATTAAGGCAATTAAATTAAGTATTCAACAGCCCTTTACCTGGGCCAGCGGCTGGAAAAGCCCGATATACTGCGATAATAGAAAAGTTCTTTCATTTCCGTTTGTAAGGGATTTTGTCAAGTCTGAAATGTGTAATGTTATCTTTCAGGATTTTGCCGAAGCTGATATGATTGCCGGAGTGGCAACAGCCGGAATTCCCTGGGGTGCAATGGCTGCCGATCAATTAAAGCTTCCTTACATTTATGTTCGCCCAAAACCTAAAGAGCATGGTCTTGGAAACCAGATCGAAGGTTTTTTTGAAAAAGGAAAAAGGGTAGTAGTTGTGGAAGACCTGGTTTCTACCGGTAAAAGCAGCTTACAGGTGGTGGACGTTTTAAGAAATGCCGGTCTCCAGGTGGAAGGAATGGTTTCCATTTTCAATTACGGTTTTAAAGAAGCAAAAAAAGCTTTTGAAGAGGCACAGGTAACTTTAAAGTCTCTGACAGATTATCATTCTTTAATATCTCTTGCTGTCGATCAGCTTTCCCTTTCTGAGGAAGAACAAAAAACGTTGATGAATTGGCGGGAAGATCCTTCCCATTGGATTGGCAATTAAAACAAAGAAAATGTTTCCTTCGATTCATAATTTATTGGGAAGTACATAAAAACATTTGCTTTCCCCACTTTCACTTTGCCGGTTACATGCAAAAGCACTTCTTTACCTAAAAGCGTATTCAAAGCATTTTTATAAAGGCTTTGCATATTCACTACAAATTTTATAGGAATAAAAAATGAATCCCGTCTCGGAATAGGGATGAGGGTATCCGTGGAACTATGCCCAAACAAGTTTCCATTTATAAAAATATCCAGGTCGGTGTTTCTCAATTGCATTCCAAAATTGTTGGGATTATAATATTCCAAATCAAGTTTTATCGTAGAATTCACAAAACCGAGGTTTTCTATCGAAAAATTACGATAGGATTTATACTCTATTGCCTTTGGTGAGCTGCATGACATAAAGGCAACTATCACAACTATCAGAATTCTCATCCCATTTTTACCCATCATTATTTTTTATTAAGAAATGTAAATGTACTATTTTTTTGTGCTAATTCATTTAGCACATTTGTAAGAAATTATTGAAATTTTTAGAACTAAAGAATATAGTAATAAAATTTCATTATAAAAGTATGTTCTACAAATTATTATGTGGCATATATTTTATTTATAAATAGATAGATTATATCATTAATCGACTAATTCCACTGCCATAAAGTGTTAAAATGAAATTTCAATAATTATTTTACTATTTATAATATTAACTATTTGATCTAAAATGTTTTACATTGTAAGATGATATATTTAATTCAATTAAAATAATGATTTAAAATAATTTTAATATCAAAGCTCTCCTATTTAAAATTATTGGATAAATTGAAACGTTTTTTCATCAATTATATTATTTGTCATGAGTCAAAGTGACATGTTTAGGAAAACGTAGTAAGAAGCATTTAGGAAAACGAATTTTAAATTTTTTAAATTTTTCTTACGATATGAAAAATGATATAGGTTATATGAAGACTTATTTTAAATAAAATATAGTATAATACTTATTTTGTTAGATAATTTCAAAATTTTTAATTACAGTATATTTACGGTATTGCAAAATCAGAAAATGCACTATATGTTTGCACCATGATTTCGGATTTTAATTCTTAAATCATCTTTTTTTGAATCCCTGAATTGCTTTGAAAACCAAAAGCTGGAAATTTTAACCTCAAACTCAAGGAATGGAACTCAATTTTTACCCGCAAGAAAAAGTTACTCTATTCTTTACTTGTTCTTCAGATTTTAAATGCATTGGCATTTGAAGACTCAAAGTTTGCGTTTAGCAAAATTTAAAGGTTAAAAATTCCTTGGATGATTCAGCGTTAGAAATGTTAGCATGGGTTGCTTATTTAAAGTCCAATTTTTTTGAAGCCGTAATTCTGATATTCATTGTAAATATTAAAGTAAAAAATATACAATGAAAAAAACAATTATGTTGGCGAACTTCTTTCTTGCGATCCTGGTGATTTGGGGATTTGGAGCAACGGCTCAAGAGGCAACTGAAAAAATGAATGTATCTGATTTTAGCCTGGTTCAACAACAAAACAAGATTATTATAAGGTGGGTAAGTGTAGATAATAAAACTGAAACTAATTATTTTACGGTGGAGAAGAGTGTTGATGGTAAAAATTTCAAAACTGTTGCTTATTTGTTAGGGGCAGATCCAAAAGAAAAGGATTGCGATTGCTTCCGTTGTTTTGATAAAATAACTGCTAAATCAAAAGGAACTTATTACCGTCTAAAACAGGTAACTAATAATGGAACCGTTCAATACAGTGAAACCAAAATTCTTGCTATAAAATAAAGATATTAACTCGTTTTCTTTGGGGGTTACAGAACCTGATTGGTTCTTAACAATAGCCGCATTTCTATGCGGCTTTTTTGTTTTTTAAAATCTTATTGAAATCATCACTTTAAAATGTAATTTTCACCATTCTAAAAAGGATAAATTATTGTCAATGAATACAGGAAATTTTCAGTTTGATTACGAGATTTTTGAATCGATATCAGAATTGAAGGATGAAGACGCGCAATTATTAGAACAGGCAAGAAATGTAACTGAATTTGCATACTCGCCTTATTCCAATTTCAAAGTTGGGGCATTTGCAAAATTAAAAAATGGGAAAACGGTGAGTGGAACCAACCAGGAAAATGCTTCATATCCTGCAGGTATTTGCGCAGAAAGAACCCTGATGTCAACGGCTTCTTCACTTTTTCCGGGAGTGGGAATTGAAACAATCGCCATTAGTTATCACAACATGAATGGCCGAAGTGATGCACCAGTAAGTCCATGTGGAATTTGCCGCCAGTCTTTTATGGAGTTTCAACAAAGAACAGGGTGTCCCATCCGCATCATATTAAGCGGTATGGAGGGAAAAGTATTGGTCATCAAAAATGCCAGTGATCTTCTCCCTTTCAATTTTTCCTCAGAAGACCTGAAATAGAAACAGGTGTATTTTTCAATCAAAATGAAAATCCGGTATATATATTGGTTTACTGCTAATTTTTTTCAATCTAAAACCTTCAGGCTTTTTTTAATGATACCCACGCAATCCAATATTTGCTCTTTTGTAATGACAAGTGGTGGAGCAAAACGGATGATATTTCCGTGGGTTGGTTTTGCCAAAAGACCATTATTCATCAATTCAACACACAAATCCCACGCAGCATCTTTATGCTCGTGATCAATAACAATCGCATTTAGAAGTCCCTTTCCCCGAATTTTAAGAATATGTGGCGACCTCAGTTTGCCTAATTCCTCCCTGAAAAGATTTCCCAAAAATGCAGCCTTTGAAGGAAGATCTTCTTCCTTTAAAACTTCCAATGCGGTCATGGCAATTTTTGCTGCCAATGGATTTCCTCCATAAGTGCTTCCATGCTCGCCCGGTTGAATTGTCAGCATAATTTCGTCATCTGCAAGGACTGCGCTAACGGGCATCGTGCCACCACTTAGGGCTTTTCCTAAAATTAAAATATCAGGGCGCACATTTTCATGATCACAGCATAACATTTTTCCGGTTCTGCCGAGGCCGGTTTGTATTTCATCCGCTATAAAAAGGACATTTGCATCAGAACAATATTGTTTTGCTTTTGCCAGGTATTGATAATCCGGAACATTAACTCCAGCTTCTCCCTGGATAGGTTCAACTAAAAATCCTGCAACATTTTCATCTTTTAACGCTTCGGCAAGTGCCGAAAGGTCATTATACGGGATGGTTTTAAAGCCTGGGGTAAAGGGTCCAAAATCATCTTTCGCAGTAGGATCGGAACTGAAGGAAATAATTGAAATGGTTCTTCCATGAAAATTTCCTTCGCACACAATTATGGTAGCTTTATTCTTCGCAATTTTTTTTACCTGGTATCCCCAATGCCTGCAAAGTTTGAGTGCCGTTTCTACCGCTTCTGCGCCTGTATTCATTGGTAACACTTTATTATAATTAAAATATTCAGTGATATATTCTGAGAAAAGAGAAAGTTCTTCACTATGAAAAGCGCGGCTGGTGAGCGTTAGTTTTGCCGCCTGTTCTATTAAAGCGGAAATAATTTTAGGATGACAGTGTCCCTGGTTAACTGCTGAATAGGCGCTGAGGAAGTCATAATATTTTTTGCCTTCCACATCATAAACGAAAACTCCTTTGCCTTCTTTTAAAACAACAGGCAGCGGGTGGTAGTTATGAGCGCTGTATCGATCTTCAAGATCAATAAAATAATCTGTATCGGAAATACTGGTTTGTAATGACATAACAATAAATTATAATGGTAGTAAAAAGAGTAGAAAGAATTGAATGGGCGATATCGTTAGATTCGATGATCCAAAAAGTCAAGGTTTTTCGCCAGAAAATGTTGTATGTGAAAAATTGTATTCAATTCCTTTATTTGAAAGCGAAGGTATTGAAAAAAATGAATTCTATAGGTGAATTAAGATTTCCGCTAATTAATATTGATATCCTTGCATTTATTAATGCATTTAACTAAATTGTAAATTTCTCCTCTTGAATTCTTCCGAAATAAGGTTTTCTGATCCACAAGAACATTTTGTGAGTAGAAAATATTTTGCAATGTAGAAGTTCGTTCCGTTGGAACGTTTTGTGCAATTTTTCTTTATTTACAACAAAATTAATAGCCTAAAAAATTCTTAGGTCAAATAATTATATCAAATTACACATACCGTTTGGTTTTCTAATGAATATAGAAAATTGCTGAAGTTATTTGAGGTAGAATATAAAGGACAATACATTTTTAAGGACCTCGTTTAGCACAAAACGTCCCTACAGAACGAACTTACAAAATTTATAATCGATTCCTACCCACGAAATGTTCCTGTGGAACAGCGGGAAAGATTTTCATAGCACAACAAAATATCAATTAGTTAAAATTTTAGAAATTGGTTTTTGCTCAAATAATAATTCGACAGGTTTTTTCTTAAAAATAATTTTAAACTATACTATTATTATTTTTAGAAATTTTCTTACACAATATTATTGATTTCTTTTTTTTTGCACCTGAAAAGTAATTTGTTGTGTAAAATATAAATCCATGTTATTTGTTTGTTTACTGACTAAATTCGTTTAGACATCCGTGATTCATGATCAGGATTTCATAATCTAACAAATAAATCAAAATGGAACTTGGCCTCATCACTTTTGCGGACATCCAGCCTGAAACCCAAAAGAGTAAAACCATTAGTGCCCATCAGCGCATGAAAGACCTGATGGAAGAAATTCAGTTAGCCGATCAGTTGGGATTGGATGTGTTTGGAATCGGCGAGCATCATCGTCCTGATTATGCCGTATCCGCTCCTGCCGTTATTTTAGCCGCTGCCGCAATGATCACAAAAAAAATAAAGCTCACGAGTGCCGTAACAGTATTGAGTTCTGATGATCCTGTTCGGGTATTCCAGGATTTTGCGGAAGTGGATCTTTTATCTTCGGGGCGTGCAGAGATTATGGCGGGGAGAGGCTCATTCATCGAATCCTTCCCTTTATTTGGCTTCGACCTAAATGATTACGATGAACTTTTTTCAGAAAAATTAGAGTTGCTTTTAAAGATAAACGAAAGCGAAATACTTTCCTGGCGCGGAAAACATCGCGCTTCCTTCGACGAATTGGGGGTTTATCCAAGACCGTATCAATCTAAAATTCCCATTTGGATTGCCGCCGGAGGCACTCCTGAATCTGCAGTAAGAGCCGCTAACCTGCAGTTACCATTGATGCTTGCTATTATTGGTGGCAGGCCCGAACAATTTGTTCATTTTATTAACCTGTATAAAGAGGCATCGAAAAAAACAGGCAGGGATATGAGTACACTGCAATTCGGTATCAACAATCACTTTTTTGTGGGCGAAGATTCTCAAAAAGCTTGTGATGAATTTTATCCATACTATGCGAAAATGATGAACAGGGTAGGGCGCGATAGGGGGTGGGCACCTTTTACAAAACACCAATTTGAATATGCCAGTTCTACACAAGGCGCGTTGATGGTTGGCAGTGTGCAGCAGGTAATTGATAAGATCCTTTATGAACATGAGTTGTTTGGCTTTACCCGTTTTATGGCCCAGGCAAGCGTAGGCAATGTGCCTCATAATTTGGTGATGAAATCCATCGAATTATTTGGAACTAAGGTGGCACCTGTGGTAAGAGAAAATACAAAATAATTGACGAATGGGGAAGTTAAGACCAATTAACCCTAATGTATATTCGAAATAAATTTTTCAATCTCCTTTATTTTTTACCTGGTAGTAAATTTCATTAAACTGCTGTCCAACTGTATTGTAATTAAATTTATTTTGTGCATCAGGCGCAATTTTTTCCCGGTTAAATTGATGCCTGTTAGTAATCATATATTCCATTGCTTTTAATAATTCTTCTTCATTTTCCGAAGGAATCAAAATTCCATTCTCATCATTGATGACTTCACGGATTCCGCCTACATCTGTGGAGATTATCGGTAATCCACAGCAAAGTGCTTCAAGGATCACACATGGCAGATTTTCGTAACGGCTAAACATCAACAATGAATCCGATTTTCGCATGTTTTTAGCAACCTTTTCGTAAGGAATTATACCTGTAAAAAAAATACAATTATTAAGTAAACCTCGTGTTGCTGTCCAATCAACGATTTCTTTCGAAGGTGGCCCGATTAAATGAACTTCAAAATCATTTCTCTCTTCAAATAATTTTTCAATTGAATGCAGAATTCCCCAAATATTTTTATGATATCCTAATGAAGAAACATGGATGAACTTTATTTTATCATGCTTTTTATTTGGATCATTACGAAATAAATTAGTGTCTACCACATTAGGAATTGCGGTAAAATTTTTTTGTCCAAACAAATGAGTCAATTTTTTTCCAAGGTCTTCAGTAACGGGTAATAACCAATTACACTGTTTGAAAATTCTTTTGGAAATATATTTATATAAAGGATTTTTTTTATTGTAGTTATCTTTTCTTTCGGCTGAATAGCCCGTCCAGTGCTCACTTAATACAAAAGGTAATTCGTATTTTTTTTTTAACCAGCGGGCAAACAAACCTGCTTTCATCATCACGTTCAAATGCACGATATCCGGCATTCCATATTCAACCCTGATTAATTTGAAAATTTTTTTTTGAATTTTTCGGTAAATAATATTAGAATAAAATTTTTCCAGGAACCCGTATTCTTTTTTTGATGGATAGTAACCCCTATAAGTAATTAAATTAGGAGAAACTTTTTTATCAATTTCCCATTTTCCATTTTTAATGGATGGATCTTTTACAATATATATTACATAAACCTGGTTGGTCAGACTGATACATTTTGCATGTCGCTCAATAAAATCTCCGTTAAATGGATCTAAGCGTGATGGATACCAACTTGAAAGAAATAGTATTTTTCTCATTACTGATCTTGTTTATTCAACGTGAGGTTTTTTATCAGTAAAATATCATTTTTTCTCATCAGTAAAATTTCTTTAAAACTGGTAGCACTTTGTTTAGAAAAAATATACAAAGAGGAAATTCCACTCATGGCATAACCTATACTACTTGCAACAGCGGCGCCTTCTTTACCAAATTTTGGCACCAGCAAAAAGTCGCCGATAAAGATAACAAGAAAACAAAAGAATGATATTTTCAGATTTATAACTTGCCTGTTAATGCCCGCAAAGTAGGCAGCGAGTATCGTAGTTAATGAAAAAATAATTACACCGGGCAAAAGAATAATAAATGGTAAAACAGTTCCGGAAAATGCGTGGCCAAACAATAACGGGATCATAAAAGGACTTATTACGGCGAGTAAAACCGCTAATAAAATATAGCCGTTAAAAACGACACGCAGAATTACTTTTACATTGTTTTTAAGCAAATCCGAATTACTAACGGTAAACGGAATGATCACCGCAGCGATTGTTATTGGTAATAACCACAAAACCTGGTTCAATTTGGAAGCTAGTGCATAAAGCCCCAGTTCTTCTTTGTTATGATAATAATTGATAAACCAATAGTCCATCCTATAAGCAAAAAACTGGAAAATATTTGAAAAGAAAGCAATGCCGGCGTAGGCAGTGATCAAGCGAAAATGGCTCAATTTTATAAATGAAAATTTAAAGTGATACTTTATTTTTTTTATTAAGAAAACCAGGTAAATGAAAGTTTGCAAGCCGATCAGTAAAATATATATTTTCAAGACCAGAAAGGTGTGGATGGTACTATGATCTTCATTTTGAAATAACAATACTGCATAGACTAATAAGAATACAATATTTGTTGATACCGTAATGATATTTAATAGATCAAACCATTTGTTCCCGGTGAGAATTGCAGATAAATAACCATTGAACAAAATAGCAGCCACGTAAAAAGTAGCCCAAATAGAAAAGTTTGCTAAATGAATGTCCAGGTAAAAAGAAATTCCGAAAATACCCTGGAAAATTTTTTCCGCTATGAAGATCAAAACCAGTTGAATAACTAAAAGGAGAAAAACCGTATTTAAAAGTGATTCATTGGAAAATTGATTTTTTGCAGAATAATAAGTCAGGCCGGAATTAAAACTAAATCCGGCTATTAAGGCGATAATCGCAGTATTGGCAATGAATAAGGAATAAATACCATTTCCCTCAGCTCCTAAAAGTCTTACAATTAGCACGGTAATTACGAATGACAAAAAGGTATTGATCCCTTTAAAAAAAATGTTTTTTATGAGTTCTTTTTTGAAATTCATTGATGCTCAAAATTGCCAAATTAATTTTACAAAAGACATTTTTATTAATAGATATTGTTTTGATCTCCACCAATTTCCATTAAAATCGAAATGTTTTTTTTCATTGTGCATCCAATTTTGCAATACAACTCCCAAAAGTTATATACGCAATGACAAATCATGGGATAATGGTTGCCCTTTTGTTACCTTTGCACCGTTTTTTAAAAACTTTTTGCAATTCATGGAAAATATCAGGAATTTTTGCATTATCGCACATATTGATCACGGCAAAAGCACGTTGGCAGACCGGTTGCTGGAATTTACCCATACTGTCAGTGATAGGGAAATGCAGGCCCAGGTTCTTGATAATATGGATTTGGAACGGGAAAAGGGGATTACCATTAAGAGCCATGCCATCCAGATCAATTACCAATTTGAAGGAAAAGAGTACATTTTAAATTTGATCGATACTCCCGGCCATGTGGATTTCAGCTATGAAGTGAGTCGAGCGCTGGCTGCATGCGAAGGCGCGCTGTTGCTTGTGGATGCTACACAAGGAATACAGGCACAAACTATTTCGAATTTATACCTTGCCATAGATAATAATCTGGAAATAATTCCTGTGTTGAATAAGATTGATATGGACGGGGCGATGATCGGTGAAGTGGAAGACCAGATCATCGAGCTGATAGGATGCAAACAGGAAGATATATTGCATGCCAGCGCCAAAACGGGTGTTGGAATTGAAGAAATTCTCAGCGCGATTATCAAAAGAATTCCCGCTCCTAAGGGCGATGAAAGTGCACCATTACGTGCGTTAATCTTTGACAGTGTTTTCAATAGCTTCAGGGGAATTATTGTTTACTATCGCATATTTAATGGCACTTTAAGGAAGAATGAGAAAATCAAATTTTCCAATACCGGTAAAGAATATAATGCGGATGAAGTGGGTATTTTGAAAATGGGAATGATGCCCAAAAGCGAGGTAAAAGCTGGTGATGTTGGTTATGTAATTACCGGGATTAAAAATGCCAAAGAAGTAAAAGTGGGAGATACGATTACCACTACAGTTAACGGTTGCAAGGAATCTATCAGGGGTTTTGAGGAAGTGAAGCCCATGGTTTTTGCCGGCATTTTTCCGGTAAATACTGATGAGTTTGAGGAGTTGAGAGATTGCATGGAAAAACTTCAATTAAATGATGCCTCGCTAACTTTTGAATTGGAAACTTCGCAGGCGCTTGGTTTTGGTTTTCGTTGCGGATTTCTTGGAATGCTTCACATGGAAATTATCCAGGAAAGGCTCGAACGTGAATTTAATCAAACAGTGATCACGACGGTTCCTAACGTGAGCTTTAACGCCTACACCACAAGTGGGGACAAAATTATTGTCAATAATCCTTCCCAGATGCCAGATCCCACACGCATAGAAAAGATTGATGAACCTTTTATCAAGGCCCAAATCATTACCAAACCGGATTATATTGGAAATATTATGACGCTTTGTATTGGTAAGCGTGGCTCACTCACCAACCAGGGTTATTTAACGCCTACCCGTGTGGAATTAACTTTTGAAATGCCCTTGACTGAAATTGTTTTTGATTTTTATGACCGGCTCAAAAGTGTTACACGCGGCTATGCCTCTTTCGATTATCACTCCATCGGCTATCGCCAAAGTGATATCGTAAAAATGGACATTTTATTAAATGGTGAAAAAGTGGATGCGCTTAGTTCATTGATTCACCGGGCCCGTTCTCATGAATTTGGAAGGAAGCTATGCGAAAAATTAAAAGAACTCGTTCCGCGTCAGCAGTTTCAAATAGCCATACAGGCTGCTATTGGGGCTAAAATTATTTCTCGTGAAAACATCAGTGCCATACGCAAGGATGTTACTGCTAAATGTTACGGAGGCGATATTAGCCGCAAAAGAAAATTGCTGGAAAAGCAGAAGGAAGGTAAAAAACGAATGAAGCAGATTGGTAATGTAGAAGTGCCGCAGGAAGCATTCCTCGCTGTATTGAAATTGGATGAATAACTTTAGGAAATACATAGTAAACGAACAAATATTCTGAATTATTAATTTGGTTTTTTCAGTTAATTTGCGATGATTTTTTGGATGATTGATTTAATGAATTAATTACTTTTTAAAAAACGAACAATATGGCCTCTTTATCTTTAAATGAAGAAATGAATATTGAAGTGAAAGTCCGTCTTATCGGAAAAGGCGATGACGAACCTCTATCTGGTAATGATTTTACTGTCCGTCTTTATGATAAGGATCTTTTTAATGATGATTATTTAGGAGAAAGTGTACCAAATGAAGAGGGAGTAGCTAAGTTTCTTTTTTCAAAGGGAGATTTTTCCCGCCCATTGAATTCAGAAGAAAAACCAGATTTCTATTTTGTGGTTTATCATAATGGCAAACAGATTTTTAAGAGTATCGTGATGACCAATCTTGATCTTTCGGATGTAGAGGAATTTGTTATGAAGGAAGGAGAGGTGATTGACCTCGGGACATTTTTAATTGATACCAAATAGCTTCTTTTCAAAAAGTAAGAAAAATCTCATTACGATTCCCGCATTATATCAGCAAAAATTTCGTAAGAATGAAGTTTTGCTTTTTGTTCATAAATATTCGAAATCACCATTATTTCGTTGATAGCAGTTTTTTTCACAAACTCATTTAACTCCTTTTTTATTTTTTCCTGATTGCCGATAAAAGAAAATGCAAGCATTTGATTGGCGGCTTCTTTCTCATATTCTGTCCATATTTCATCCATATTGGAAACGGGCGGTTGTAGTCTTTTTCGCTTTCCGGTAATAATACCAATGAACATTTGGTATAAAGAACTGGCCAATAGATTGGCTTCTTCCTCTGAATCAGCCGCGATCACGTTTACACAAGCCATCAAATAAGGCTTTTGTAAAAATTGAGAAGGTCTGAAATTTTCCCGGTAAATTTTCAACGCAGAGAAAAACTGGCCGGGAGCAAAATGCGTGGCAAAAGCATAAGGCAGGCCAAAATAAGCTGCCAATTCAGCGCTGTCTGTACTGGAACCGAGAATCCAAATAGGAATATCCTGGCCTTCACCGGGAATCGCTCTCACTTTTGCATTGCTGTTCTCTTTTGAGAAATAAGTTTGAAGTTTGATAATATCACCAGGAAAATCATTTGCCGCATTGAACCGGTTGCCTCTTAATTCCATCGCGGTTAACTGGTCAGTTCCCGGCGCACGGCCTAATCCAAGATCAATTCTGCCAGGATATATCGATTCCAATGTGCCAAATTGTTCGGCAACTGCTAATGGAGAATGGTTTGGTAGCATAATTCCACCGGAACCAACACGCATTTTATTCGTTCCGCCGGCTATATATCCAATGAGGATAGAAGTGGCAGAACTGGCAACACTGATCATATTATGATGCTCGGAAAGCCAATAACGATTGTAACCTAATTTTTCTACATGCTTCGCCAGATTAAGGCTTTTTTCAAATGTATTGGTTAAATCAGAGCCTTCTGAAACGGTAGCAAGATCTAAAACTGAAAAGGGAATTGACGATAAAACGGTATTCATTATAAGATTAATTTTTTATAAAATTGATTGAATTTCACGCAAATTTCGGCCAAAAGAAAAGCCTTTTGATAAGAATTTCTTTTTTAATTTTTTTATGAAAGGATATTTTTTAATTATCAAGTTTCCTGCCACTTCGACCAAAGTGATATTATTTATCTTTACATAGATTAAATCTATCAAATAAAAATGAACACCCAACAACTGGAATATATTGTAGCGGTTGACAATTGCCGCCATTTTTTAAAAGCAGCGGAAAAGTGTTTCGTTACCCAGGCTACATTGAGTATGATGATAAAAAAGCTGGAAGAAGAATTAGGTGTCAGAATTTTTGACAGAAGCCATCAGCCGGTTATTCCGACAGAAACCGGCAATAAAATAATCGCGCAAGCAAAAATTATTATCCAGGAAAATAACCGGATGAAAGAGATTGTAAAAGAGGAACAAGGGCAGTTAAGCGGTGAACTCAAGATTGGCATTATTCCAACGCTGGCACCGTATCTTTTGCCATTGTTTATCCAATCTTTTCTCAAAAAATATCCTTCTGTCCGGCTAAAAATAAGTGAATTAACCACTTCGAATATTATTCAAAAGCTGGAGCATCGCGATTTGGATGTGGCGTTACTTTCTACACCTTTGAACCTTACTTTTCTGAAAGAGGAAACCTTGTTTTATGAGCCTTTTATCGTTTATACTTCATCGAAAGATACAATCCTAAATAAAAAATTTATACTGGCAAAAGACATTGATATTCATCGGTTGTGTTTGCTTGAGGAAGGGCACTGCCTGAGGCTACAGGCAATCAATCTTTGTGAGCTGAGAAATAAAGAAAAAGATGTGAGGCAAATGGAATTTGAAACCGGAAGTATTGAAACGCTTAAAAGAATTGTAGAGGAAAATAATGGAATTACTATTTTACCTCTGTTGGCTTTACAAGGTATGTCACCAGATCAAAAAAAGAATGTTCGTTTTTTCAAAAAACCCGTTCCCGTCCGGGAAATTGGCCTGGTAACCTATCGTTATTTTGTAAAGGAAAATTTAATTCAAAAACTGAAAGAGGAAATTGTTTTAAACATTCCACCGGATATGATCTCCTCTTCTGAAAAAGAAATAATCAATAGTTGAAAATAGAAATAGGGGCTATTTGTTTGTTCACTATCTTTCCAATTCTCAGTGATAATTTAATATATTCCGTTTTATTGTTCTCGCCTATTGTATTTTTGGCTTGATTTTTTATTTCAAATCGTTTAAAATTATAAACATGAAAAAAATTCTAGTGATTGCCGCTTCAGTATTTTTGCTATCAAGTTGTGTTGCAAAAAGATACTTAACGCAATCCCAAACGGAAACAGCGAATTTGCGCGATGATAGTACGCAATTAGCTAATAAAAATTCGTCATTAAATTCCAATATCTCTTCGCTGAATGATCAGATTGCTACTCTGAAGAAGAATATTGATGATTTAAATGCAAAGGTCTCCACACTTTCTAATCAGAATAGCCAACTCGGTCAACAAACCGCGGATCAGCAAAACAAATTATCTGAAAGCCAACAAAGTCTTCAACAACAAAAACAGAAATTAGAGCAATTGCAGACTTTATTAAACCAACAGAAACAAGCTTCAGAAGAATTGAAAAATAAAATGAATGAAGCTTTGAAAGGTTTTAATTCGAATGAACTTTCCGTTTATCAAAAAGACGGTAAAGTTTACGTAAGTCTTTCTGAGCAACTATTATTTCCGTCCGGAAGTGCTGTAGTCAATCCAAAAGGGGTAGATGCTTTATCAAAGCTCGCTGCAGTGCTCAATCTTAACACTGATGTATCTGTAGATATTGAAGGACACACGGATAGTATTCCTATCAGGGGAAGATACCAGGATAACTGGGATTTAAGTACGGCCCGCGCAAATTCAATAGTTAGAATTTTAGTCAATAATTATAAAGTGGATCCGACAAGAGTGATTTCTTCAGGACATAGTTATTATGACCCGGTTGCGCCTAATGCAACTCCTGAAGGAAGAGCGAAAAACCGTAGAACTGATATTATTCTTTCTCCAAAGCTGGAAGAAATGTATAAATTGTTGGGACAGTAATTTTTTTAAAAAATAGAATTCCTGGTTATTTGTCGATTTACTGTCAGCTTGAAATATTTTAAATCAAATGAATTTGGATTTGAACAAAGACCATTTATAAAATTAAAAATCAGATATCTAAAAAGCCTTCCTTGAATTTTGGGGAAGGCTTTTTAAGTTTTGTAATTATAATTTTGTAGTGATAAGATAGCTTGATTGTAAAAGCTTTGTCATTTCTATGCTTTATAATTTAATCAAACTTCATTTTGCGAAATAAGGACTTTATATTTTTCTATAGTTACCAAAAATGCACATAAACTATCCAGGGAACATTTGTATTTATTTTTAAGAATTTATCCCACAGAAAATTCTACCTTAACCCAGTATCCAAGAAGCTCAGAATTTTACCACAATTCTTTTTTAGAAAAAAATCCCTAAATCTAAATTAGAATGTTTTTTTATTTTGAATTCAGATAAATACTTTTCGAAATTTATTGTTGAATGAGTTAGGAATGCGCCTTTACCTAAAATTAAAAGACAATTTATTTTCATGAAAAAAATAAAGGCCACTCTCTTATAAAAGTGGCCTTAAAAACCTATCATGATAAAAATAGTTACCTATCTATTACACAAAACCTCTGCCAGCAGCAGTCTTGAAGAGATGTACATTTTGATAAAGCAAAATTGTGGAAAGGAGTAATCAATTTGTATTCTTGAAAAAACGGAGAGTTTTAGAACGATATTAACAGTATGTGAATTCTTTTTATTTCATTCTATCATGTTTAGCACTTATTATCGCATTTTATTTTAACCCTCTGAAAACCAATTAATCTCTATGAAAAAAATGTTACTTGCCTGTGTCTTACTTTCTGCTTTCGCAGCCAGTGCTCAGCCAAAATTGCCTTTTAAGAAAAATGTTCCTTCCATAAAACCAGTGATTGAAAAAGTTGCCAGTGATTTTTATGAAAATTTTGGAAACATTATAGGCGATACGATCAATGAAAACGGAAGTTCCATTGAATTTAAAAGCAGAATTACTCCTCCTGAATCTTTGGGCACTTCCATTACAAAATATGTAGATCCTTATTCTTACGCCTGGCAATCTACGATGTTTGAATCAGAAGATTTTCATGAAGCCGTTAGGAGGTACAAAGAATATTTCAAACAGTTAAATAACAGCAAACTAACTTTTTATGATAAAACGGCATACAATCTTTCAGGAAATTATGATGCACCAGATGAAAGTCGACCATTTGCCTCAAGCATTTTGAAACTAGACGGAACAAATCATGATCTGCAGTTTTTTACAGTAGAAGTGGGCCTTTCTTACTCAATGCCTGATTGGACAGTGAAAGTAATGGTTTACGAAAAAGTTCCAGATAGCCAGGTACGACCCACAATTATTTCATCGGGATATTCCTATTGATTCCGGATGTTTTTTAACATGGCATCAAAAAATTACGCTGGCGTTTTATGGATTGATTTAATATTAACGCTTCATTGGATACGGTGATTTGCAAAAAACATTGAAAGGAAAACTACATTGCCTTACTTTCGTAAATCAAAATTCTAAGAAATGCGTAAATATGTTTTGATTTTTCTGCTAAGTTGTTTTGGAGCACATTCCTTTGGCCAGGCTCCCAAAACTTATAGCTCTTCCCAAATTTTTCAACAAATAAAAAAACTGGATGTTTTAGGTTCTGTTCTTTATGTAGCGGCTCATCCCGATGATGAAAATACACGTCTGCTGGCTTACCTGGCAAATGATAAATTATATCGCACCGGTTATTTAAGCATGACCCGAGGAGATGGAGGACAAAATTTAATTGGAGATGAACAGGGAATAGAATTAGGATTGATAAGAACTCAGGAGCTTTTGGCAGCAAGAAGAATTGATGGTGCTGAACAGTTTTTTACACGGGCTTTTGATTTTGGATATACAACAAGCCCAATAGAAACTTTTCAATTTTGGAATGAACAAAAAATATTATCAGATGTAGTTTGGGTGATACGTAAATTTCAACCTGATATTATTATTACCCGTTTTCCCACAACCGGGGAAGGTGGCCACGGACATCATACAGCTTCCGCAATACTTGCAGGAATCGCATTTAACGAAGCTGCTGATTCAACTAAATTTCCTGAACAATTTAAATACGGTGTAAAACCATGGCAGGCAAAAAGGTTGTTGTGGAACACATTTAATTTTGGAAGTGTCAATACCGAAAGACCTGATCAGTTTACAATTGATGCGGGCGGATATAACGCTTTGCTTGGAAAGAGCTATGGAGAAATAGCTGCTGAAAGCAGAAGCCAGCATAAGACACAAGGTTTTGGTGTTCCATCATCAAGGGGAAAATCGTTGGAATATTTTAAGACCATTAAAGGTTCTGCTCCTGAAAAAACACTCATGGATGGAGTTATAACAGATTGGAAAAGATTGGATGAGCCTGGCATGGAAAATTCGGTTCAGGGTCTGATTAATAATTACTCTTTCCAACACCCTGAAAATTCATTACCTGCACTTTTAAATATTTATAAGTCTTTAAAAAATTCACCAGAGGGATACTGGCGGGATCAGAAACTGGATCAGGTAAAACAAATTATGAAAGAATGCATCGGCCTATACATGGAAGCCACAACAAGAACTTTGTTTGCAGTTCAGGGCGATTCTTTAGATGTAAACTTCGTTGCCGATAATCGTGTAGGCAGCACCGTTAGTATCTCTTCGGTTTCCATTGAAAATAAAAAGTTTGATTTGGATGATCAATTACCCGTGGATGAGAATGTTGCGCAGCGCTTAACTGTTTTAATTCCATCAACTGCAAAAATATCTCAGCCTTACTGGCTGGTAGATCCGATGAGCAAAGGATCTTACAATGTTTCTGACCAGACATTAATTGGAAAACCACAAAATGATCCGCAGACTGCGAAAGTTGATTTAAAGATCGATGGCGAAGAAATGGAGTACACCATTCCTATTCAATACAAATCAAATGATCCTGTAAAAGGAGAGGAGTTTGAACCACTTTTTATTATTCCAAAAGTAGAAGTTCAATCTAATCCTGAACTGGCTCTATCTATTAATAATGATCCAGTAAATATAAGTGTAAAAGAATCTGATAATAGTTCTTCAAAAACCAAATTTCCTATAAAGGAAGATTTCTCCTCGAATGTTGTAGAAACTAAAAAAGCGGGCGATTCGTTTTATGCAATAAAAAATCCCGGAGAAAAAAATACAGAAATGATTGACTGGCGCGCCGTTGACGGGAATACCATTTATGATTCTTATAAAAAATTAATTGAATACCCACACATACCTGACATTATTTATTTTCACAAAGCAGAATCAAAACTCATCGAGATCGATTTGAAAACATCCGGGAAAAAGATTGGTTACATCCCCGGTGCAGGTGATAAAGTGCCAGCAGCTTTACAGAAAATGGGCTATGAGGTAACTATGCTTTCATCAAAAGATATCACTCCAAATAACCTAAAGCAATTTGATGCGATCGTTACCGGAGTGCGGGCTTATAATATTTATGAATGGTTAAACGATTCATACAATACACTGATGAACTATGTAAAAGACGGAGGTGTTTTATTGGTTCAATACAATACGAATAACAATATTGGTCCGGTAAAAGCGAAGATTGGGCCATATCCTTTCACTATTTCGCGCAACAGGGTAACTGATGAAACTGCTGATGTAAAATTCACTGATCCTACAAATATTTTGATGAATTATCCAAACAAGATCTCACAAAAAGATTTTGAAAACTGGATACAGGAACGTAGCACTTACCAGGCAGAAAATTATGAAACAAACTACAAAACGCTTTTTTCAATGCATGATGCCAATACAGCGCCGGCTGAGGGAAGCCTTATCTACGCTGATTATGGCAAGGGAAGATTCATTTATTCAGGATTGGTTTTCTTCAGAGAACTTCCGGCAGGGGTTCCAGGTTCGTATCGTTTGTTTGCCAACCTGATCGCAAAACCTGTAAATAAAAAATAGTCAATGATGGAAAAAACCGGAAAGAAATACTGGAAAAGATTATACCTCGGGGTATTTCTTTTTTTGGTGTTGCAGATTATTTTCTATTATTATATTACAAAGTATTTCAATTAGCAAATTAGCTGATTGGCAAATCATTTAAATAAATGAGTTACCAGGATTGGATCGTGCTTATTGTAACCCTGACTGCCATTATTATTTATGGGGTTTACAAAAGCAGGACTACAAAAAATCTTGATGGATATTTTTTAAGCAACCGCGATATGCCATGGTATCTTGTGCTGCTCAGCATTATGGGAACGCAGGCAAGTGCTATTACTTTCATCAGTGCGCCCGGGCAGGCTTATACCGACGGAATGCGTTTTGTTCAATACTATTTTGGATTGCCCTTGGCAATGATCGTGATCTGTATAGTTTTCGTTCCGGTATTTAATAAGTTGAAAGTTTATACAGCGTATGAATTTTTGGAAAGACGATTTGATTTGAAAACAAGAACCCTCACATCTTTTCTTTTTCAAATTTCGCGAGGCTTATCAACTGGTATCAGTATTTACGCGCCCTCTTTAATTTTAAGTTCACTGCTTGGTTGGAATATTTATTATACCAACATTATTATGGGTGGAATGCTCATCATTTATACCGTTACAGGCGGAGCAAGAGCTGTGGCTCATACACAAAAACTTCAATTGGTTATCGTCATTGTTGGAATGGCTATCGCCGGATATCTTGTTGTGCATTTAATGCCATCAAATGTTGGTTTTCTCGATGCTTTACATCTTGGTGGTAAAAATGGCAAGATGAATATCATTACTTCCGGAGAAACCGCAAAAGGCTTTGACTGGAAAGACAAGTACAATATCTGGAGCGGAATTATTGGTGGATTTTTTCTCGCTCTTTCCTATTTTGGAACGGACCAAAGCCAGGTAGGACGGTATTTAACGGCGAAAAATAACCGCCAGGGGAAACTGGGATTGTTGATGAATGGAATAGTAAAAGTGCCGATGCAATTTTTGATATTAATGTTAGGAGTCTTGGTTTTTTCTTTTTACCAGTACAATAAAGCGCCGCTTCATTTTAATGAAACACAGGTAGAGCGGGCAAAACAAACTTCTTACAAGGAACAGTTGGTAAATCTTGAAACTTTTTATTCCAATATCCCTGCAACAGATAATTTAGATAAAGCAAAAATTAAGAATGAATACAGTGCTATTTTATCGAAGGCTTTACCAGGGGAGGATGTAAATGATACCAATTATATTTTCCTTCGTTTTGTAATTGATTATTTGCCGAAAGGCCTCGTTGGATTGTTGATAGCAGTGATATTTCTCGCAGCATGGGGAAGCATTGCCGCCGCTTTGAATGCGCTTGCTTCATGCACGGTTGTTGATATTCATAAGAGATTATTTAAAAAGGATCTTTCGGAGAAAGAAGATTACCGCATTTCAAAATTATATACGTTTCTGTGGGGTATCTTTTGTATTCTCGTAGCAGAATTCGCCAGCAATATTGGGAATAGTTTAATTGAAACAGTAAACATTTTGGGATCTCTTTTCTATGGAGTTATTCTCGGAATTTTCTTAGTAGCTTTTTGGTTCAAAATGATAAAAGCCAACGCGCTTTTTTTTGGTTCAATAATTTCTGAAATTTTTATAATTATTATTTATAAAGCCAATTTTATTTCATTTTTGTGGCTTAATGTGATTGGGGCCATTTTAGTAATTCTGATAGCATTTTTGTTGCAGCTATTTATAA
>JBDTJV010000132.1:0-4102 GCA_039935675.1 Ginsengibacter sp.
AAAAATCAACCATGATCCAGAATCAACTTTTAAAAAAAATTTTGCTTTTGTTTTGCGGGTTTTGCCTGTACCACATCAGCCAGGCACAAACTATTACCGGTAAAGTAACCGGGGAAAACAGCACGCCTTTATCAGGTGTATCGGTTGAAATTAAAAATTCTACCAAGGGAACCAGCACTGATGCAAACGGATTGTTCAGCATCAATGCAAAACCGGGCGATGTGTTAGTTTTTACCTTTGTAGGGTATGACAATCAGGAAATAAAAACTGATTCCCGCCTTGAATATAATGTCTCGATGATACCCAAATCGAATCAATTGAATGCAGTGGTGGTAACTGCATTGGGTATTAAAAGATCTGCGAAATCATTGAGCTACGCCTCACAACAAATCTCGGGGGATGAGGTGACCAAAGTTAAAACCGATAATTTGATGAATGCATTGAGTGGTAAACTTGCCGGAGTAAGCATTTCTTCAAATAGTTCAGGTTTGGGTGGATCAGTAAAAGTATTATTAAGAGGTAATAAGTCTGCATCAGGCACTAATCAGCCTTTGTACGTTGTTGACGGTATCCCTCTTTCTAATAATTCAAATGCCAATGGGCAACCCAACAGCCCCGGCTCTACCGGAAATGTCCCAGATGGCGGTGATGGTATTTCAAACCTTAATCCAGACGATATTGCAAGCATCACGATATTAAGTGGCGCATCAGCCAGCGCATTATATGGTAGCCAGGCGGCCAATGGCGTTATTTTAATTACCACTAAAAAAGGGAAAGCGGGTAAAACACAAATTAGCTTTTCTTCATCGGCTTCTTTAAGCCAGGCGGCCTATTTACCCGAATTTCAAAATGAATACGGGCAAACTTCAGCCGGGGCTACACAAAGTTGGGGGCCCAAGATTACTGGTGGCACGGACAATGTGAAATCTTTTTTCAAGACAGGCTCGGATTATACCAACTCAATATCTATTTCTTCAGGTTCCGAAGCGGCTCAAACCTATTTTTCTTATGCGAATACAACCGCCACAGGAATACAGCCTAATAATAAATTAGGCCGGAATAATTTTTATTTGCGTGAAACATCAAAAATACTGAACAACAAATTAACACTTGATGGAAGTGCCAATTATATCAGTCAAAAAATAAATAATACACCCATAACCATTACAAGTTATAATGCATTACCTGGCTTGTACCTCTTTCCGAGAGGACTTGATATCAGTAATTATAAAAACAATTATGAAGTTCCTGATTCAAGCAGAGGTGGGTTAATGACCCAGAACTGGCCGTTCAGTGAAGCGATTCAGCAAAACCCTTGGTGGGTAATAAATCGTGATCCAAATGTAGCGACCCGCAACAGAATCATATTGAGTTTTACAGCTAGTTATGAAATGAATAAATGGTTGACAATCCAGGCAAGGGCAAATGTAGATAGAAGTGCAGATAATTATGAACAGGATTCGTATGCAGGAACCAGCCTAAGTTTAATAAACTCAAAAAACGGTCAAATTGTAGCAAATACTCAAACCAGTCAGCAAATTTACAGCGATGTTTTAGCCATCTTTAAAATACCTACCAAATCGGATTTCAAAATAAACGCAATTGTTGGTACAAGCATAAAAGACCAAAAGACAGAAGGCTATACGTTTGGCCCGGGACTGGGGCTATTTATTCCGAACGTATTTATTATGCAGAACGTAGCTTTACAAAATTCAGGCGTTATTCCCGCAGGAGCTACTAGTTTTCCTGCCGTAGGAAGCAACGCATCAACTATTCCGGCAGCTCATAATCAAATACAATCAATTTTTGCCAGTGGAGATATTTCCTTTAAGGACTATTTATTTCTTACACTTAGTGGCCGTAATGATTGGTCTTCCAACCTTGCTTTTACACCAAACGGCTCCTACATTTATCCTGCCGCGGGGCTTTCGTTCCTTTTAAGCCAGGTTGTCAAATTACCTGAAGTTATTAACTACGCTAAATTAAGAGCTTCTTACGCTCAAGTAGGTAATACAGTAGGAACCTATGCCACCAATCCACTAAATCAACTGGGCTCCGGCGGTTCCGTAATCAATAATGGTGTTGCGCCACTTCCTTTGTTGAAACCGGAAAAGACGAACTCATTTGAATACGGTACCGATTTAGGACTTATAAATAACCGGTTGACATTTAATTTGACCTATTATAAAACGAATACAGTAAACCAGTTTTTTCAAATTATCCCTCCCGCCACAACAGGTTATACAAAAGGGTTTATTAATGCAGGGAATATCCAAAATTCAGGATTAGAAATAATGTTAGGTTTTGATGTAATAAGAAATAAAAATTTCGTGTGGAATACCTCTTTTAATTATTCAAATAATAAAAATATTATTAAAGATGTAGATTCAAAAGATAATATCAACCAATTTTTATTAACGTCTCCAGTTCAGAACTATGAATCTGCAATTACAAAGGGTGGCTCATTTGGTGATATTTATGGATATAAATTAGCTACAGATTCTCTGGGCCGGGTTATCATTGGTTCCAGTGGATTACCATCCCTGGCAGCCTCATCAAAATATGGCCAGTTTTATAATTTGGGAAACCCAAATCCTAAGTTCCAGGCAGGATGGAGTAATAGTTTCAAGTACAAAAACTTCTCTTTGAGTGTTTTGGTAAATGGACGATTTGGAGGCCAAATATATTCCTTAACTCAAGCCAATCTTGATAAATATGGTGTTTCGAAAGTCAGTGGCGAAGCCCGTGATGCAGGTGGAGTTAAAATCAATGGAGTAGATGCAAATGGAAATGCCGTAAATACAATTGACGCACAAAAATGGTATTCCGTTGCAAGCCAAACAGTAGGCGAATATATTTATAGCGCTACAGTTGTTCGTCTCGGAGAAGCATCATTTGGTTATAATTTTGCAATCAAAAATAGTTTTGCAAAAAGCCTAAACATAGCACTGACAGGACGAAACCTTTTCTACTTCTATAAAAAAGCGCCATCTGACCCCGAGCAAACCATATCATCCGGAAATGGCTTATCCGGGCTGGATAACTTCAACCAACCCGCGCTTCGCAATTATGGTTTGAACTTAAACGTAGTTTTCTAAAATATTAAATCTAAACAAATGAATTACTTCAATAAACTATCAATGCGCTCCCTACATTCGTTATTTATGGGTTGTATGCTCTTAATGATGATGACGGTATTTTTTGGGTGTACCAAAGATTTTAAGTCTTATAATACAGACCCTACCGGAATAACCGGAGCTGACCTGGTACCGGATGGTAATATTGGCGCTTTTTTCCCCAATATCGAAGCGGGAATTCTTTTTACAAATGGTGTGGGAAGGGCACCATACCAGGTAGCTCAGAATTTGAATGCTGATTGCTATTCTGGCTATATGATGTCTAACGACCCTTTTAACCCTAATGTGAATAATTTAAATTACTTTTTTACTGATCGGTGGAACACAAATATTTTTAATTATGCATATGGGACTGTTATGGGCGGACTTAATAATTTAGCTAAACTGGGTATTAGTAACTCTCAGCCAGATTTTTGGGCTATAGCGCTTATATTGAAGGTTGAAGACTTGCACCGTGTAACAGATAAATACGGCCCAATTCCTTATAGCCAGGTAGGAAAGACCGTAGTTAGCTCCCCTTACGATGATCAAAAATCAGTTTACAATCGCTTTTTTGCGGAGTTGGATACGGCTGTATCAAATTTAAAAACTTTTGTAAATGCAAATCCTGGTAAAAAACCATTTCAAAAATTTGATTTGATTTATGGAGGTGATTATAATGAATGGATAAAACTCGCAAACTCTCTAAGGCTTCGATTGGCCATGCATATCGTAAAAGTAGATCCTGCAACGGCAAAATTGCAGGGAGAAAAAGCCCTTTCTGATGCGGGAG
This sequence comes from Ginsengibacter sp., assembly GCA_039935675.1. Lineage (GTDB taxonomy): Bacteria > Bacteroidota > Bacteroidia > Chitinophagales > Chitinophagaceae > Ginsengibacter. Next base: position 3,910 of record JBDTJV010000132.1, read on the forward strand.
GATTGCTTTCTGTCACTTCGGACCTTGCACAGATTTCCGGAATAGGCAGCTACCAAAATCCACTTTATGGTATATGTATTAACTATGCTGATATTCGTATGGGTGCATCAGCAGAATCAATTTTGGTTGGTTACAATGATCCTCGTCTTCCTAAATATTTTGCGCCTGCTACTGATCCTGCTTTTGCTGGCCA
>JBDTJV010000133.1:0-4707 GCA_039935675.1 Ginsengibacter sp.
AGCAATTGATGGAAAAATTCAGTATTGCATTTAACAATCTGTATGTTATTACCAATATGCCGATCAGCCGCTATCTTGATCACTTGCTTGTGAGCGGAAATTATGAAAGCTATATGGAAAAGTTGACCCAGGCTTACAATCCGGTAGCGGCTGCTAATGTCATGTGTCGCAATACGATATCAGTTGGTTGGGATGGCTATTTGTATGATTGTGATTTTAACCAGATGCTGGAATTAAAAGTAGATGCCCGTAACAAACATTTATCCGGCTTTGGCATGGAAGAATTGAATAAAAGAAATATTGTTACTGGCCAGCATTGTTATGGATGCACTGCCGGCTCAGGCTCAAGTTGCAGTGGGGCTGTAATATAATTTTTTCAGAGAGTATATTTATGCTAAAAAAAATTTCAAAAAATAACAACAAGTGGAAGATATAATGATTGCAAGGGATTTCCTAAAACAAAAGGGTATTTCAAAACCACAAATAGGAATTGTGTTAGGTACTGGTTTAGACGAAATAGTTAAGCAGGTTGACGTCAAGGAAATAATTCCTTACGCAGAAATTCCGGGCTTTCCTTTGTCCACTGTGGAAACGCACAAAGGAAACCTGGTGTATGGTATTTTGGAAGTCAAATCCGTTCTTGTAATGCAAGGCCGATTTCATGCCTATGAAGGATATTCTATGCAACAAATTGTATTCCCGGTAAGAGTGATGAAACAATTAGGCGTTCAACAACTTTTCTTGTCGAATGCAGCTGGCGGGGTCAATTTAAATTTTAAAAAAGGGGACTTGGTGTTAGTCGATGATCATATTAATCTTTTGAATGGTAACCCTTTGAGTGGCAAAAATTATGATGAGTTAGGCAGCCGTTTTCCTGATATGAATGAGCCTTATGATATTTACTTAAAAGAATTATTACAACAGAAAGCAAGTATTTTAAATATTGAATTGAAGAAAGGAGTGTATGCTGCCGTTCATGGGCCCAATTTGGAAACTAAAGCGGAGTATAGGTATTTAAAAATTATCGGGGCTGATATGGTAGGAATGTCTACCGTGCCGGAAGTGATTGCAGCTGTACACATGCAGTTGCCTTGTGTAGCCGTGTCAGTCATTACTGATGAGTGTGATCCGGACAATCTTAAACCGGTCAAATTTTCAGAAATCATTGAAGTTGCCAAAAAAGCAGACAAGAAACTCTCCCAATTATTTATTGAAGCGATAAAGGAATTATGACGAGAGAAGCATTGATCATATTTGCCAAAAATCCTGTGGCAGGAAAAGTAAAAACAAGGCTTGCGGCTACAATTGGAAACGTAGCTGCCCTTAAAATTTATAACGAATTAATTGCACACACTATTTCCATAACTACCGATTTGCCCATCGATAAATATGTGTTTTATTTAAACGAAATAACACGAAACGACATGTGGGATGACAATATTTTTTTTAAAAAATTACAAAATGGAAATAACTTAGGAGAAAGAATGAAGAATGCGTTTGGCACTGTTTTTAAAAAAGGTTATAAAAGTGTCGTGATAATTGGTACCGACTGTCCCGCGTTGAATGGTGTTATTATTATGAAAGCATTTACCAAACTTGATCTTTATGACGTTATTATTGGCCCTGCTGAAGATGGTGGGTATTATTTATTAGGCATTAAATATTTGTATTCAGCGCTATTTGAAAACATACAATGGAGTACACCTGATGTTTTAAATGAAACCAAAATAAAATGTGTTGAATTAAAATTGGATTATTATATGTTGCCACTTTTGAATGATATCGATGAAGAAAAAGATTTGGTTTACCTGAAGCAAAACTATGGATGAACTACAACTTATATTTGTCTATAACGCTAATGGTGATCTGTTTAGCAGCCTTACGGATTTTGCGCACAAAATTATTTCTCCCGCAACTTATGAATGTCAATTATGTAAATTGACTTATGGAAATTTTTTGATAAAAAATGAGTGGAAAGAATTTATTGAAAATCTACCTCTGAAATCCGTTTTCGTTTACAGGGACCAGTTTGAAAAACAGTATAGGGTTAAAGATGATTTTCCGTCCATTTTTGTGACCATGAACAGTGTGCCGGAAAAAATTATAAGCAGGAATGAAATAGAAAATTGTAAAACTTTAGAGGAGTTAAAAACACTGGTTACGCAAAAAATTTCATTACTTTCCAATAGAAATACTTAGATAAAAAATAGACAGTTATGACATTTGGGAAGTTGACAAGAAATCAATTTAAAATATGTTCAGCATCATCATTCCAACCTTTAACGAAGCTGGCCAGATTGGAGAAACAATTGGTAAAATCATCGCTGCAAATGGAGGAAATGAAATTGAAATTATTGTTGTGGATGGCAATAGCACGGACAATACGGTTGCCATTGCAAAGAATTGCGGTGCAACCGTTTTAATAAGTAAAAGAAAAGGTCGCGCTGCGCAAATGAATACGGGTGCTTCATTTGCTAAATATGATCTTTTTTACTTTCTACATGCGGACAGTATTCCGCCAAATGATTTTACAACACAGATCATTCAAGCCTTAAAACCAGGAGTGAAGAGCGGCTGCTTTCGTCTTGCTTTTGATTATGATCACTGGTTTTTAAAAGCCAATGCCTGGTTTACCAGGTTCAATATAAATGGTGTCCGGTTCGGCGATCAAAGTTTATTTGTAAAAAAAGAAGTGTTTTTTAAATCAGGCGGATTTCGTGAAGATCTTTTAATAATGGAAGACCAGGAAATTATTCATCGCCTTAAGAAATATGGAAAGTTCAAAGTGATCAATGATTATGTGATTACATCCGCAAGAAAATATTTGGATAATGGTGTTTACCGGATCCAAATGATTTTTTATCGTATTTGGTTAATGTATTATTTAGGATATTCACAGGAACAATTGTTGCGGCTTTATAAGAGATTGATCAGGAAAAATAAATTGTAATTGAATGGAAATCACACGATGAAAACGCAAGGGCTGCAGTTTATTTTTTAAATGACGATGACACCTTTTTTTTAAAAAAGTAGGAGAAGAAAAATCCATGGAAAATGATTAGGACAATTTTTGATACTTATGGCGCATTGATGCTGCTGATTATCTTTATCATTCTCTTCCTCCTGGAGAGTAAGATCCAATTGAGAAAAAGAGTACAAAAGAGGTGGAAAAGAATAGTCATTAATTTCGTGGTCTCTTTACCCGCTTTTGCATTACTCCGGATTGTCTTTATTCCTGCAATGGTTTGGCTTGCGATGCAAAATAAACAATGGCATTTCGGGCTTGAATATTTGTTCCCGGCGCCGGAATGGTTGAAAGGTGCAATTGCCTTTATTTTATTGGATTACAGTAATTATACCTGGCACATTTTACTGCATAAACTTCCTGTTCTTTGGCGGTTCCATTTAGTGCATCATACTGATCTTGACCTTGATATTACGACTGCTTTTCGTTTTCATTTCGGGGAATTGATAGCCTCTGTACTATTTCGGGGAGCGGCTATTTTGTTGATCGGGGTATCGCCTTTGATGGTTCTTATTTATGAAATAGTTTTTGAATCAGCCACTCAATTCCATCACAGCAATATAAAGCTTCCTTTCAGATTTGAAAAAGTGTTGAATTATTTAATTGTCACACCAAGAATGCATGGCATTCATCATTCCATGGGAAAAAAAGAAACCGATAGTAACTATTCCATTATATTTTCCTTTTGGGATAGAATACATAGAACAGTTCGATTAAATATCCACCAGGATGCAGTAGTGACCGGAGTGCCTTCTTATGTTCACGAAAACGAATTAACTATCGGCAAATTATTGATATTGCCATTTACAAAAATCCGAAAATGGGAGGAAACTGAAAGAAGTAGCGATGGGAATTTGAACCAACTGAAATCCTAAAAAAATACTGGAGTGACTCGCCAATAAATTTATTGTTGATTTTAAATCTTTATCGTAATATTGCAATATTAAATTGAATTATGGGCGCCACAAAGACAGATCATTTTACCGACAAACAAAATGCAGTTGCTATCCTGGCAAAGGCTTTAGGACACCCTGCCCGAATTGCCATTATAGAATACCTGGCAAAGACGGGTACGTGTATTTGTGGTGATATCGTAAATGAACTTCCGCTTTCACAACCAACCATTTCCCAGCATTTGAAGGAATTAAAAAACGCCGGACTGATAAAGGGAAATGTAGAAGGAAACAGCGTTTGTTATTGCATCGATGAAAAGGGAATTGCTAAACTGCAGGATTACTTTTCAAAAATGGTTGTGAAGTTAGATAAGAAAAAAAATTGTTGTTAATAAAACCGGTTCAAAATGGAAAATTCAGAAAAACTTAAAGAAATCGTAAGGCAGAAATATAGTGAAATTGCCTTACAAGACAGAGAGACCAACCAGTCCTCTTGTTGTGGTTCAGGATCTTGTTCTACAGAAGTGTACAACATCATGAGCGACGACTATAGTAATTTAGAAGGTTACGAACCACGCGCTGATCTCGGCCTCGGATGCGGCTTACCTACTCAATTTGCCCAAATTAAAAAAGGCGACACCGTAATTGATTTAGGAAGCGGTGCAGGAAACGATTGCTTTATTGCGAGGGCTGAAGCAGGAGAGGATGGGAAAGTAATAGGAATTGACTTTACGCCTGCAATGGTAAACAAAGCCAGGATAAACGCTCAAAAACTTGGTTATTATAATG
>JBDTJV010000134.1:0-9208 GCA_039935675.1 Ginsengibacter sp.
TTGCATGATTTTGGAAATGTGGGAAATTTTAATTTTTCTTTGAATGGCCCGACAGAATATCCTAATTGTTTGGTAGAAGTGGCTTTTTTAAGTAATAAGAATGACGAGAAAAAAATATTAAATCCTAAATTCCGAAAAGCGGTCGCAACAAAAATTATTGCCGGTATGGAAAATTTTTTAAAGAATTTATAAGTACTTTTAGCACGAACCATAAAACGAAATATTATCAATAATAATCCTACAAATAAGAAAACTTTTGGCCCATTGAGCCATCTGGCTGAAACACTGATCGGAAGCGAGATAGTGAGGCTTGGCGGTGAAATAAAAGAAAAAATTAAACAAGGCGACAAAATCTACAATTTCACCATTGGTGATTTTGATTCTTCGATTTTCCCCATTCCTGAAAAACTGGAACAGGAAATAGTGGAAGCTTATAAAAATAAATTCACAACCTATCCGCCGGCAGATGGTATTCTTGCGCTTAGGCAGGCTGTTTCAAAGTTTATCAAAGAAAGAGAAGGATTAGAATTTAATACCAATGAAATTCTGATCGCTGCGGGTGGCCGTCCTTTGATCTATACTTTGTATCGTGCGCTGATCGATAAAGGTGACAAAGTGATTTATTCCGTTCCGAGCTGGAATAATAATCACTATGTACATTTTACAGACGGCATTCATGAAGTGATTGAAACAACCCCGGAAAATAATTTCATGCCTTTGGCAGAAGACATAAAGCCTCATATCCGCGAAGCAACATTGATTGCATTGTGTTCTCCTTTAAACCCGACAGGGACTGTTTTTAAAAAGGAAGAACTTGAAAAGATCTGCGATATGGTTCTTGCCGAAAATGAACGCCGCGGTGAAGATGAGAAGAAATTATATGTAATGTATGACCAGATGTACTGGCTGCTTACTTTTGGTGAAACGGTTCATTATAATCCTGTAAGCCTTCGCCCGGAGATGAAAGATTATACCATTTTTATTGATGGAATCAGTAAAGCTTTTGCTGCTACCGGAGTCCGCGTCGGTTGGGCTTTAGGCCCGGAGCATGTTTTGGCTAAGATGAAAGCAGTTAATAGTCATGTGGGTGCATGGAGCCCGATGGCCGAGCAGCATGCGACTGCCAATTTTTTACCCCAGGATGCTATCGTTGATGAATATCTCATCGAATATAAAAAAGAACTTGAAGAAAGATTACAACTGATCTATGAAGGTTTTCAGCAATTGAGATCTGAAGGCTTTTCAGTAAGCGCCTGTGCGCCCCAGGCGGCTATTTATCTCACTATTCAATTAAGTCTTACCGGTAAAACAACAAATAACGGTGATTCTCTTTCTGCTCAATCAGATGTTACTTCTTATATTTTAAATGAAGCGAAATTAGCCGTAGTTCCATTTTATGCGTTTGGTGCGCCAAAAGAATCTGATTGGTACAGGCTAAGCGTAGGCACTTGCCGGAAGGAAGAAATACCAGCCATGCTTGCGCAGTTGAAACAGGCATTGGAAAAATTAAATTAATGTAAAAAAGCAATTCTGTTTATAATCCATCTTTTTGTGGGGTAATAAATCATATATTTAAATGTGATAATTCCCCTTTTATTTCTATGGCATTATAGTTTATCATTCTTTTAAATAATAAGGATAAAGTTTATTTACAAATATTTTTTTTAAAGAACAATTACCGAACGGATAAAATCTGTACATTTAAACTTCTAAAGAATATTTAACGGTATTGTTTTTTTTTAAACGTTTTTGTAAACTCAGTGAGAATTTTTGTTTGTAATTTAAAAACATTAGACACTTAAAAACCCAATATTTTTAATGAAACCTACCATCCGGCTTCAGCTTTCCACCATGATGTTTCTTGAATTTTTTGTCTGGGGCGCGTGGTTCGTCACACTGGGCACTTTTTTAATAAATAACCTTCATGCAAGCGGTGCAGAAACCGGGGCGGTTTTTTCTACACAATCCTGGGGCGCCATTATTGCTCCTTTTATAATCGGGTTAATTGCTGACAGGTATTTCAATGCTGAAAAGATCCTGGCAATTTTACACGTGGTGGGTGCGGTGTTAATGTACCAAATGTCTACAGCACCCAATGTAGCTGTATTTTACCCTTATGTGCTGGGATACATGATATTATTTATGCCGACGTTGGCATTAGTGAATTCAATTTCTTTCAACCAAATGAAAAATACAGAGAAAGAATTTCCTCCTATAAGGGTTTGGGGAACTATTGGTTGGATAGTTGCAGGTTTGGCTATCAGTTTTATTTTCGTTTGGGATTCGGCAGCTAACATCCAGGCCGGGATGATGAAATATACATTCTTAATGGCTTCAATCGCTTCTTTGATTTTAGGCATATTTAGTTTCACGTTGCCCAAAACGCCTCCCAAAGTAGCCAAAGGAACCAAAGTGAAAGTATCAGAGGTATTAGGTTTGGATGCTCTAAAATTATTAAAAGATAAAAATTACCTGATATTTTTTATCGCTTCTATTTTAATTGACATTCCATTGGCATTTTATTACCAATATGCCAATCCCTATCTTACCAATATCGGGATGACCAACGCGACCGCGAAAATGTCTATAGGACAATTTTTTGAAATATTTTTCCTATTAATGCTTCCATTCTTTTTCAAAAAATTTGGATTCAAAATTACTATTATGGCCGGCATGCTGGCCTGGGCAATACGGTATGCTTTATTCGCTTATGGAAATACCGGTGATCTTACATTTATGCTGATAATAGCTATCATTTTACACGGTATTTGTTATGATTTCTTTATGGTATCTGGGCAAATTTATACAGATGCCAAAGCTGGCCCAAAAATTAAAAGCGCTGCCCAGGGATTGATCACCCTGGCGACTTATGGTATTGGAATGTTGATTGGATATGAGATTGCAGGATTGATAAAAGATGCTTATACTACTACCTCAGTTGTAAATGGTGTTTCCACTGCAGTATCCAACTGGAAGATGATTTGGATCATACCTTCCGTGATTGCATTTGTTGTCTTTATATTATTTGCATTTTCATTTCACGATAAGAATGAAAAACCAGTTACCCAAACCGTGAATATTTAATAAAAACTATGGACACTAAACAAACAAGGAGAACCCTTATCAAAAATCTTGCCTTAGGAGCTTCGGCACTGGCATTAACACCGGCATCAGCTCTTGCATCTTATAATTTACCAGGAATTGAATCTGTAAAAAAACTAAAATTGAAAGGCAATATCAACCACTCAGTTTCAAGATGGACTTTTAATTATCTTTCTTTAGATGACCTGTGCAAGGCTGTCAAGGATATTGGTTTTAATGCCATTGATTTGGTAGGTCCCAAAGACTGGCCCACGCTGCAAAAGCATGGTATCTACAGCTCCATGTGTTACACCGCCGGTGATAACAACCTTTATAATGGATTAGATAATCCTATATATCATGAAAAACTGATCCAGGAATATTTAGACGTCATTCCTATTATGGCAAAAGCCGGGTATAAAAATTTGATTTGTTTCAGTGGAAAAAGAGAAGGTATGGATGATGAAACGGGTATGAAAAACTGTAAAACAGCCCTGGATAAAATCCTGCCTACTGCAGAAAAAAATGGAGTCACTATGATAATGGAGCTGCTGAACAGTAAAATCGATCATAAAGATTATATGTGTAACCATGTGGAATGGGGTGCTGCATTATGTAAAATGGTCGATTCAGAGAATTTTAAATTGCTTTTTGATATTTATCACATGCAGATCCAGGAAGGCGACATTATCCGGAACATCCGGGATTATCATCAATACATCGCTCATTATCATACGGGCGGCATCCCGGGAAGACATGAAATAAATAATTCCCAGGAATTGTATTATCCTGCTGTGATGAGGGCTATTGTTGAAACTGGCTTCAAAGGATATGTAGCACAGGAATTTGTTCCCACCTATCCTGATAAGTTAGATTCTTTAAGAGAAGCAATAAAAATTTGTGATGTATGATTTGCTAATTAGCCAATGAGCTGATTAAATACTATTCAATAATTCAATAATAAAATAATTCAAAAACCATGGCAGAAAATACTTACGACGCAATTGTTATCGGTTCCGGTATATCCGGTGGGTGGGCCGCAAAGGAACTTACCGAAAAAGGACTTAAAACCATCATGCTGGAAAGAGGTAAAAACATCGAGCATGTAAAAGATTATGTGAATGCCGTAAAAGGACCGTGGCAGTTTCCTCATCGGGGCGGACGCACACAGGAAATGATTAAGGATCATCCGGTATTAAAAAGAGATTATCCACTTAATGAAATGAATTTGGATTGGTGGGTAAATGAACAAGATTGCCCGTATGTTGAAGTAAAACGCTTTGATTGGTTTCGCGGATATCATGTAGGAGGCCGTTCTCTTTTGTGGGGTCGTCAATGCTATCGCTGGAGTGATTTTGATTTTGATGCCAATGCAAAAGATGGCGTTGCCGTGGATTGGCCTATTCGTTATAAAGACATTGAACCATGGTATACTTACGCGGAGAAATTTGCTGGCATCAGCGGTTCCATAGAAAACTTACCCCAATTGCCAGACAGTCATTTTATGCCGGCAATGGAAATGAATTGTGTTGAAAAAGATGTTTCTGCGAGGTTGAAACAACATTACGAAAATAAGCGCCAGATGATCATAGGTCGTGTTGCGAATATTACCCAGCCTATCCAGGAAAGATCTAATTGTAAATACAGGAATAAATGCTGGCTTGGATGTCCGTTTGGAGCTTATTTCAGTACACAATCATCTACGCTGCCCGCTGCAATGAAGACTGGAAATTTAACGGTGCGACCATGGTCGATCGTTACCAAAATTTTATATGATAAAGATACCAAAAAAGCAACAGGCGTAGAAGTCTTGGATGCAGAAACCAACAAAACCTACCAGTACTTTGCCAAGATTGTTTTCCTGAATGCCTCTACCCTCAACAGTGCCTGGGTACTTATGAATTCTGCTACCGACGTATGGCCCGACGGGCTTGGTAGCAGCAGCGGTGAACTGGGCCACAATATCATGGATCATCACCTTGGAGTGGGTGCTTCCGGTGATATGGAAGGATATGAAGACAAATATTATTATGGCAAGCGTGCTAATGGAATTTATATTCCGAGATTCCGTAATTTATTTGGTGATAAAAGAGATTATATCCGTGGCTTTGGTTACCAGGGAAGTGCCAGCCGGGAAGGATGGAGCCGCGAAATAGCGGAAATGAATATTGGCGGAGATTTGAAAGATGCACTGGCCGAACCGGGTCCATGGAGAATGGGCATAGGAGGATTTGGTGAAATTCTTCCTTATCACGAAAACAAGGTAACATTAGATAAAAATAAAAAAGATAAATGGGGTTTGAATGTTTTAGCTACAGATGCGGAGTGGAAAGAAAATGAAAGAAAAATGCGTGTAGATATGAAAAATGATGCAGTGGAAATGCTGGAAGCATCCGGGGTAAAAAATGTAAAAGGATATGACGGCGATGGAACAATTGGAAGAGGAATCCACGAAATGGGATCAGCAAGAATGGGATTGGATCCGAAAACTTCTGTTTTAAATAAATGGAATCAAATCTGGGATGCGCCAAATGTTTTTGTTACAGACGGATCTTTTATGGTTTCCGCCAATTGTGTGAACCCTTCACTCACTTACATGGCAATGACAGCACGCGCGGTAGACCACGCCGTAAGCGAATTGAACAAAAGGAATATTTAATTTTTATAGGACACTTTAATGCGACTGTGTAAAATGTTTTAATCTCTAAAAAAATTACGATGGAAGAAATGAATGAGAAGGAAATTCCTGATCAGAAAACTACCGGTAGCTCACGGAGAGACTTTTTGAAAAATTCTGCCATTACGGCCGCGGGATTTATGATCGTTCCACGCCACGTTTTAGGTGGCAAAGGTTTTATTGCTCCAAGTGATAAATTAGTAATTGCTTCAATCGGGGCAGGTGGTAAAGGCGCTGATGATATCAATCATTTTTATGAAAGCGGTAAGGCTGAAATCGCTTTTTTGTGTGATGTAGATGATCGCAGTTCTGCTGATATGCGCAAGAAATTCCCGAAGGCAAAATATTATAAAGATTATCGTGAAATGCTGGATAAGGACGCGAAAAACTTTGATGCTGTTTCTGTTTCCACGCCGGATCACACCCACGCGGTAGCCGCTTATTCGGCAATGGAACGTGGAAAACATGTATACGTTCAAAAGCCGCTTACGCATGATGTATACGAAGCACGAATGCTTACCGAAGCTGCAAAAAAATTCAAAGTCGTTACTCAAATGGGAAACCAGGGTGCTTCCGGAGATGGTGTAAGACAACTAATGGAATGGTACGACGCTGGTATAATCGGAGATGTCAAAACCGTTTATTGCTGGACAGACAGGCCGGTTTGGCCACAAGGTATTCCACGTCCAACAGTTGCTCCTCCTATCCCACCAGAATTGGCCTGGAATTTATGGTTAGGCACAGCCCCGCAAAAAAATTATTTTGACAATCTCGTGCCATTCAACTGGCGCGGTTGGTGGGATTATGGGACGGGAGCGTTGGGTGACATGGGTTGCCATATTGTGCAGCCTGCTTTTGGGGTTTTGAATCTTCGATACATTAGTTCTGTACAAGCAAGCGTTGGCAGTGTGTATGTAGGTGAATTCGAAAGAGGATACTTCCCCGACAGCTGTCCTCCTTCCAGCCATGTAACTATGAAATTTCCAAAAACGGATAAGACCCAGGGTCCTGTAGAAGTTCATTGGATGGACGGTGGTATTCAACCTACCCGCCCCGATGAATTGGGGCCAAATGAAGTATTTGGCGATGGCGGAAACGGAACTTTATTTATAGGAACAAAAGGTAAAATGGTATGCGGCACTTATGGAGCAGATCCAAAGTTATTACCTACTTCACGAACCAATGAAGTAAAAGTTCCCATAAAATATCCAAGGATACCTGGTAGTGCTGAAGGACATTATGCACAATGGGTAGAAGGTGCCATAGCCGGATATGGTAAAATGAAGATGGATTCTGATTTCGCAGTTGCAGGTCCTCTTACCGAAGCATTATTAATGAGCAATCTTGCCATTCGCGGTTTTGATATCAGAATACCGAAATCTGCAGGCCAGGGTTATAATTATCCTGCCCGTTATGTAGAACTTTTGTGGGATAATGACCAGATGAAAGTGACCAATGTGCCGGAAGTAAATGAATTCATTAAACGAAATTACCGGGAAGGTTTTGGAGTAAATTATAATGTATAAATTAATTTAAATATCATTTTATTATGCAAAGAAGAGAAGCAGTTCAATACATTTCGCTCCTGTTAGGAGGAACTTTAATTGGTGGTAATGCTTTTTTATCAGGATGTAAAAGCAAAACCGGTGTATCTATGACTTTTAAACCGGAAGATATTGCCTATCTGGATGAAATTGCAGACACCATTTTGCCTCCGACAAAAACACCGGGCGCAAAAGCAGCCAAAACCGGTCAATTTATGACGGTAATGGTGAATGATTGCTACGAAGAAAAAGACCAGAAAATCTTTCACGAAGGAATGAGTAAATTAAATGACCTCGCCGATAAAAATTATAAGAAATCCTTCGTCGAACTGACTCCGCAGCAGAGAAATGAATTGCTGGTAAAACTGGATGCTGAGCAAAAGGATTATATGAAGAATAAAAAACCTGAAGATCCTTCGCATTATTTCAGGATGATGAAAGAACTTACCATGCTTGGCTATTTTACTTCAGAGATCGGATGTAAAGAAGCACGGAGATATGATGAAACTCCAGGCCATTATGACGGAAATCTACCTTATAAAAAGGGAGATAAAGCATTTGCCTAAAGAATGGTTATAGTAAACCAACAAATAATCCTGTTTTTTAATCTCTATTTATTAGAAGAAGCGGTATAGTTTTTATAAAACAATGCCTGTGCTTTCACGGTGTTGGTGAGTTCTTGTAGTTTCTTTTGAATGTCACCTGTGTCTAATTGAAGGTTTGCTGTTGAACGATTGATCTTTTGCAGGCGCAAATTGGCCGATCCTACCAGGCTGCCGATATTTTGAAAAATCTGGTTTACCTGCAACATCGATTTTGTCGGTAGAAACCGGTTATTACGATAAGTAAGAAAAATATTCAAATCCTGGATGGCTTTGTTATAATCTTCAACAGCAGCATTATATAAAGCGGCATCATCATCCTGGCTCAAAACTTCTGCCTGGAATTGCAATCTTTTTATTTTCGTGTCGATCTTTGAGGAAGGAAATTGCATTCTATTTATCCTGGATTCTTCACTTACATATTGTGAGATCTTGTCCATTTTTTGATAACTTTTTAAGGAGTCCAGGTAATTGAAATAATTGAGTTTATCCTTCCTCCCTTCCATTCCCGTTACGAAATCATGGTAGTTGCTTGGATAATTTAATAATTGAAACAGCGGATCAAACGGCAGGTGACTTTGTATAAAAACGGCAGGGGAAACTTTAAAATAATTATATTCCCGGTTATTATTTCCCATCCAAACTGCATCCCAGGTTGGATCATATAAATTCCATGCATTATCAACAAAGGCTGCACACCACATGTGCGCCTGGTTGGCTACCGACGATCCTTGTTTGGTAAATCCGGAAATTTCAAAGGAAGGAATTCCACTTTTATTACAAAGGTCGCTAAAGATAGCGGCGAAATTTTCACAAACCCCTTTTCTTCGTCTCAAAGCATAGCTCACACGCTGGTCATTATCCTCATCGAGCACCACGAAATGAAGGCTGTCAGCATCATACTGTATATTATTGACGAGCCATGAATAAATAGCAAGCACTTTTTGGTCTTCTGACTGGTAATGACTATTGATAAAATCCGCAATTTCACTGCTGGTCTGACTTTTATTTATAGGAATAGCTTTGCGGGTTGCGCTTGTTTCTTCCGTGTTATTTTGTGCAGATAAGGAAAAAACAATGCAAATGAGGGCTATCAAAAGTGACATCACTTTCATCTCATAAAGTTATGAATACCCACGGTAATTATCCTGTAAAAAATTTTATAAATCTGGGCAACGTCGTTAGTCGCTTTCAAACATGACATTTAAAATTCTTCAAACAGTAAACGCACAAATATCCCGGAATTTAATTTTATCATTTGTAGAATCTTGCAAACACCTGATTGGGAAAGAATTACGAATAAA
>JBDTJV010000135.1:0-4714 GCA_039935675.1 Ginsengibacter sp.
GTATGTAAAATTAATATTGTTTTATTATTTTATAAAGAATAATATTATAATTTGTGCTTAATTACAAAGCGTATTACCCACAAAATATGGAGAATAAAATAGAAGAAGTAGAAAAAAATATTTCTATTCTTTCAAAAGAATTAGTAGAAATTAAAGAACTAATTGGCACCGGCTTTAAGAAAGTCAGTAATAACTTCGATTCTATAAAAAAAGAGATTGATTCCCTTCGCTTAGAAGTTTCTTTTTTAGGCAAAAAAATTGATCTACTTAAAGGAGAAACCAGTAATGGACTGGGAGAAGTTGGGTTTAAATTAGAGAATCTAACAGAAGAAATATCTAAAATAAGTATAGTTACAAAATATGATGAAGAATACAAAAATATGAGAAGCATCAAGAACTAACCTATATTATAGAATCCTATGACTTACTTACATAAAATCTCTTACATCAACATCTAATTTATCAGCTATATTAAATAGTGTAAGCAAATCAGTGTCCTCTTTACCAGATTCGATTTTGAGTAAAATATTATAATCTAATTTACATAATTCTCCTAACTCCCGAATTGAAATTTCCTTTTCTTTTCGGATAGCTTTTATTTTATCCCCCATCTTTTTTAAGAATAATTCAATCTCATTATTATAAAATTTTTCAGATGTCATAAGATTTACAATATAAATAAAAATCGCTACGTTTGGGAATAGTTTTAATTTAAAATCTTAAAGGCTAAAGCTGTTAATAAATGAGCGATCTCAAAGAAGATGATACAACCAATGATTCTGGCAATGAAGTTAAAGAATCTACTGATTTTAGCATCAGTAAGCAGCCACAAGGCGAACACACAACACCACCCAATTGCAAAGGTGAAGAGAATCCAGAAAATCCAATTAAGCCAAAAAATAAAAAGTGGAGCATATCCGATAAAATAAACATTTGGATGGCTGCTTTTACGGCTGGACTTTTCTTCATTACTACATATTCTACTTGTCTGACAAGGAATGCAATTATATCCTCCGATTCTACCAATGTTAAATATCTTGATAAAATAGAAAGGCTTGTAACTGCTTTTGATACATCTGCAAATAATGGGAAAAAATCGTTGGTATTGCAAGATTCTTCCATTAATGCTCAAATAAATTCTATAAAAGAAACACAGCAGATTTTTGAAAAAACTAATCAACCATTTTTGCAACTGGCTGAACCTGTAATCACCACTTTTAAAGCAGGTGAACCACTTGAAATTAGATATACAATTGTGAATCTGAGTAATATACCGATAAAAGTAATAAATCAGAAAACTAATATGATTTTCAGGAAAAAACCCCCTCCGCTCTCTGAAATTAAAAAATTTCCTAAAGGGAAGGACAATCCTGTAAACTATTATGTTACTATCCAAGATCCGTTTTTCTCTAAATTTCATTTTAGGCCTTTGAAAACAGAAGAATACGATGCTATACTTAATGGTCCTTATTTTATTTATGTTTTGAGAGAAATTACATATGAGAACCTTGTAACAAATACAATGAGAAAATATTTGATTTATACAGAGATGAAGCCTATAAGAAATAGTCCTTCCTATCCTAATGGAACTTATTATAATTTCATTTATAATGAAAATTATAATACAAAATAGCTCTAAAATGATTATATTTGAAATTACAAATGTCCGTGTAATGGCACGTAAGCTATGGCAGCATGTTAATTCGATAGCAATAGCAGACTTGTAAAGAGATCTTCCACATTGTAGAAAACAGTTTTGATGCTTCCCTTTGCATCCTGTACCAGTCAGATATTTTGCTATCTGGATTCTGTTTTTGAAACGATAATTTTCAGACATTGATATTAGTATTATTTTTAGTGTAGAATTGTATATCATTGCCGAATATTGATTGTATTGATCTTTTTCAATCTCACGGAGGAACGATGGAAGATAATATTGATGAAACTATTGAGGCGTATGAATTACTGGTGAAACAAGGAAAAATCAGGTTCTATGGATTGTCTTCTATCCGACCAAATGTGATCCGGGAGTTTATAAAAAAATCGAATATAGTGAGTGTGATGACGCAATACAGTTTGCTTGATCGGCGCCCTGAAGAAAGCACTTTGAAATTGCTGGACGAAAATAATATTGGGGTGCTGGTGCGAGGAAGTGTGGCATCAGGATTACTGGTTGATAAATCTCCCAAACCTTACTTAAATCTTTCCGAGGAACAAGTAGCAACAGCTGCCAAAGCGGTAAATTCAATTTCATCTAAAGAGCGAAATGCTGCGCAAATTGCTATTCAATATGTATTAAAAAATCCTGCGGTAACTTCAGCTGTAGTTGGAATCAGAACAATGAAACAACTTGAAGATGCAGTAAAAGCGATAGATAGTCCCGAACTTTCAACCGAAGAATGGAAAATCTTAGCAGAGGCGATTCCCGTAAATGTTTACGAGCAGCATAGGTAAAAATCAAATCTATTTCAGCACTTCTCTTGCAATAACAATTTTTTGTATTTCGCTGGTTCCTTCGCCAATTGTACAAAGTTTGCTGTCGCGGTAAAATTTTTCTACAGGAAAATCTTTAGTATAGCCATAGCCTCCAAATATTTGCACGGCATCTGTAGAAACTTTTACAGCAATTTCGCTCGAATAATATTTTGCCATTGCTGATTCTTTCGTCACATTTTCACCCTTATTTTTTATATCGCATGCCTGGTCTATTAATAATTCCGCGGCCATTATTTCTGTGGCCATATCTGCCAATTTGAAAGAGATTGCCTGGAAATCGGATATAGGTTTTCCGAATTGATGTCTTTCTTTTGAATATTGAAGCGATGCTTCATAAGCGCCTTTAGCAATTCCCAACCCTAATGCAGCAATAGAAATCCGTCCACCATCCAACACCTTCATCGCTTGTTTAAATCCGTCGCCTACTTCTCCCATTCTCGCGGAATCAGGGATTCGACAATTTTCAAAGATCATTTCCGCGGTTTCACTGGCGCGCATGCCGAGCTTGTTTTCTTTTTTACCTCCGGAAAATCCTGGCGTTCCGCGTTTAATTATAAATGAAGTGGAATTATCTCTTGTATGAGGTTTGCCGGTTCTGCAAATAACTACAGCCACATCTCCGCTTTTGCCATGAGTAATCCAACTTTTGGTTCCGTTGATCACCCATTCATCACCATCTTTTTCTGCCACGCATTGCATATTTCCCGCATCGCTTCCTGTGTTTGGTTCAGTTAATCCCCACGCGCCAATATATTCTGCTGATGAGAGTTTGGGAAGATATTCTTTTTTCTGTTCCTCATTCCCAAAAGTAAGAATATGACCGGTGCACAAAGAGTTATGCGCAGCGTAGGAAAGCCCAATGGATCCACAAACTTTTGCGATTTCCTGGATGGCGGTGCTGTATTCAAAATAACCCATTCCACTTCCGCCATATTCAGTGGGAACAAGAATTCCCATCAATCCAAGTTTTCCTAATTCTTTTAAAACGTTTACAGGAAATTCCTGTTTTTCATCCCATTCCATCACATGTGGCCTGATATGTTGTTCTGCGAATTGTTTTACGGTTTCTGCTACCTGGGTAGTCAACTCATTTTGGGAAAAATCCATGATTAAATCACTTTTGTGCTTCGCAAGATAGAACGAATAATATAAATATCATTTCGTTGCATTTTGATTTTCGCAATTGTTTTATTGTAATTATTAAACAATGTTTAATAAGAAAACCAAAATCGCCCATATTTGTTTATTTACTGGTGAAAAGATTTAATCTATAGACAAATATGGGGACGCTTTAATATACATTTCATCAGTGATAATCATTATTTTTTTTAATTCATCAACAGTATTAAATTTTCCATGTTGTTGCCTGTATTGAAATATAGCATTGGCAATCTGATATCGTATGTAGGGATGAGATTTCATTTCATCAACAGTAGCAATATTAATATTGATCTTTTTGATGGCTTTGTTATCAAGTACCAAATAAGATTTTATCTTTTGAAAAGTAGAATCAGGAAGCATATAAGTCTCTGCAATCTGATCAACGGAATAAAAGCCGCCCAATTTTTCTCTAAACGCGATAATCCTTTTTGAAAGCTTACTTCCAATTCCCGGAAGAGCGATATATTCTGAAGTGTCAGCATTATTTATTTCTACTTTTTGTAAAAGTGGTTTTTTGGCAAATGCTATCTTTTCTGCGGGTTGGTTTTGATCAGGATACGAAAAACTCTTTTGAACACTTTTGATTGAAACAAAAGGAATTAATCTTTGGACATCTTTTTCACTCAATCCCCAGATCTTTTTAATGTCTTCAGGTTTATAAAATTTACCTCCTTTGGAAACATATTTTTGAATCGTTTCCGCAGTTCTTGGTTTTATGCCAAGCTTTATCCAATCGCTTGCTGTTGCTGTATTTGGATCAAAATAAAAAAGTTCAACTGGTTTTGAAGGTTCATAATTTTTATAACCAGGCGTGTAATCATTTTGATAATCCTCATCGCGTTTTGGGTAGATTTTTTTTGCGGAAGAATCAATACTTAATTGAGCAATTTCTTTTTCAAATTCGGAAGTATCTATTTTTTCTTCTTTTGAAATAAATGGAAATAAAAGCGGAAGAGCCGTTAATAAAAGAATGATAACAACTACGTAAATGATTCCACGCCTTTCTTTTTTTGTAAAATTAAAATACTGCTGAAGCGGCTCCCACATTGCGGTTATT
>JBDTJV010000136.1:0-3793 GCA_039935675.1 Ginsengibacter sp.
TGGGTGGTGACCCGACTTATGCTTATTCTGCCACGGCACCTTTGCCCGAAAACGTAGATGAATACATGCTTGCGGGGTTTTTAAGAAAGAAAAAAGTAGAGTTGGTAAAATGTATTTCTCAACCTGAGATAGAAGTGCCAACTGATGCAGATTTTATTATTGAAGGTTATGTTGATCCCGATGATGAGCTGATTTGGGAAGGCCCTTTTGGTGATCATACTGGTTATTATTCTTTGCCGGACTGGTATCCAAGGTTTCATATTACCGCAATTACTCACAAAAAAAATCCGATATATCCTGCAACCATTGTTGGTATTCCACCCCAGGAAGATGCGTGGCTTGGTAAAGCAACGGAGCGTATTTTTTTAGCGCCTATCAAAATGACTTTGGTTCCGGAAATTGTAGATATGGAAATGCCCGTGGAAGGGGTATTTCATAATTTGGTAATTGCAAAAATTCAAAAAGATTATGCCGGGCAGGCGCAAAAAGTAATGAACGCTATGTGGGGCGCAGGTCAGATGATGTTTAATAAAATATTGGTGGTTACCGCTTCTAAACCTCGCGGAGACGAGAATTTTAAATTAAGTGATTATAAAGCGCTGGCGCAGGATGTATTTAAAAATTCAAATCCTTCTACAGATATTTATTTTTCGCAAGGACCTATGGATGTGCTCGATCATAGCTGTAGTAAAATGGGCTTCGGTGGAAAAATGTGTGTTGACGGAACGTTTAAATTTGATGAAGAAAAAGATGAATGTTTTTCGGATATGCTTCCCCGTTATGCCGATAATTCTTCTGACGAATTAAAAAATATCTTTCCTGAAATAAAAGCAATTAATTCTTCTTTATTAAAAATGGAAATTCCTTGTTTGATCATTGCTGTTGAAAAAAACAAAAAAGGACATTTAAAAAAATTGCACGAAGCGATTTGTGAATTGAAAATTATTGAGGGAATAAAAATGATTTTATTTGTAGAACATTCTGTAGATCCCAACGATTTGCCGGTGGCTCTCTGGCGTTTTTGCAATAATCTCGATCCCCGGAGAGATCATTTTATAGTAAAGAAACAATTATCAGAGAATCCTGTTCAGTATGTAGCCTGTATTGGTTTTGATGGCACTTTAAAGACAAAAGAATACGATGACTTTTACCGCGACTGGCCGAATATTATTATCGCTGATGATAAAACTATTGAATCAGTGGATGAGAAATGGTCAAAACTTGGGTTAGGAGATTTTCTTCTTTCGCCTTCGTTAAAATATAAAGGGCAAATGTATGGCGAGGAAGCGGTGGCAAATGTTTAATGGTTATTGCTTTCGAATAATTATAAATTTGTAAATTTGGTCAATGAAATCATTAACAATTGAAATACCAGATTCCGTGGATCTTGATCTCAATGAAACAAAAATTTTTCTTGCGGCTAAGCTTTATGAGAAGGGAGCTTTATCTTTAGGTCAAGCGGCAAATCTTGCTGGATATTCGAAAAGAGAATTCATGGAATTATTAGGAAATTTTGAAGTTTCACTTTTTAACTATTCTGAATCAGAATTGGAAAATGATATTATAAATGCAAAAAACTATCATAGCTGACGCAAGCTGCCTCATTCTTTTGCATAAAATTGATTCGTTATTTATACTTAATTCTCTTTTCGGTACGGTTGTTATTACTTAAGAAATTTTATTAGAATTTGGATATCCTCTTCCAGCCTTTTTCCAAATACAAAATCCTGAGGATATTAATTTTCAGAATTTGATAGAAAAATCCATTGACAAAGGTGAAGCTAGTGCTATCGCATTGGCAGTAGAGTTAGCAGGCAGTTTGTTAATTATCGATGATTTGAAAGGAAGGAAATTTGCCCAAAAACTTGGATTAACTATCACTGGCTCTTTAGGTATATTACTTGAAGCAAAACTAGCTGGGATTATTCCATCAGTAAAGGCCATGTTATTGAAAATACATGAAACAAATTTTAGAATTACATGGGAACTCGAAGAAAAAATTCTTAAAAAAGGAGGAGAATTATAAATGCTACTTCAACGCTTCCTCCAAATCGTGTACAATCGAAATAGCACAATAATTATCGAATCAATATAAATCCAGCTTTTGGAATCAAAAGATTTATTAGAAAAGGAGTCTATGAGCAGTAAAGAACAAATAATAATCAAGACCACATACATCACTGCCAAGGCAATTTTATTTGTTTTTGAGGTCGGTATTATTTGGCTCACTTTCTATTAGGTATAAAATAATTGCGTATCATCCGGATTAAAATAACTGTGGGTAAAGTTACTAGCAAAAGCAAAGACCCATTGCGTCTTACAAAGGACTTTCAGTAAAAAAATTTGTAACTGCCAAGGCCAACAATACTACGCCTATAAACCACAATGCTGAATATAAGCCCAGCTGTTTTTTATTAGGATTGTGTACCCAATCTTCCATCAGAATTAATATTATTATTTACTTTAAACATTAATCTTAAATTCTACATCAGACATCCCACATATTAAAACCCCAATTCCTATATATCTGTCGCCTCTCCGTAAGCCACTGCTGTAGCTTCTTTCACAGCTTCGCTGATAGTAGGATGCGGATGAATGGCATTTAATATTTCATGGCCTGTAGTTTCTAATTTACGTGCAACCACCATTTCGGCAATTATTTCTGTAACATTATATCCTATTGCATGAGCACCCAAAAGCTCGCCGTATTTTGCATCATAAATCACTTTTACAAATCCTTCTGTAGCGCCTGCTGCTGTTGCTTTTCCGCTGGCGATGAAAGGAAATTTACCAATCTTTAATTCATAGCCTGCTTCCTTAGCTGCTTTTTCTGTAAAGCCTACAGAAGAAATTTCCGGAGAGCAATAAGTACAGCCGGGAATATTATTATAATCTATCGGTTCAGGCTTTTCGCCGGCAATATGTTCCGCAGCGTTAATTCCTTCTTTGGTGGCTTTATGAGCCAAAGCCTGGTGAGGTGTACAATCTCCAATTGAATATAGCCCCGGAATATTTGTTTGTTGATTCGCATCAACTACAATTTTACCCTTTTCCGTTTTGACTTTCAACTCTTCCAAACCAATATTTTCAATATTAGCTGCAATTCCTACAGCACTTAAAAGTATATCTGCCTCAATAGTCACTTCACCATTCTGAGTTTTTACTTTTGCTTTAACGCCGTCACCACTGGTATCTACGCTGGTAACTTCGCTGTTGGTCATCACTGTTATGCCTTGTTTTTTGAAGCTTTTTTCAAGCTCTTTTGAAATCTCTTCATCTTCTACGGGAACTGTTTTGGGCAAAAACTCAATCAAAGTAACTTTAGTGCCAATGCTGTTATAAAAATAAGCAAACTCAGTCCCTATGGCGCCTGAACCAACAACGATCATAGACTTTGGTTGTTTTTCCAAACTCATGGCCTTGCGATATTCGATTATTTTTTTGCCATCTAATTTTAGTGCGGGCAATTCTCTTGCTCTAGCACCAGTTGCTATAATAATATTTTTTGCTTCCAGCGTTTGTTTCTTGCCATCAGCAGAGGTTACTTCCAGTTTGGTCGGAGAAATTAATTTTCCGCTTCCCATAACCACATCTATCTTATTCTTCTTCATCAAAAAAGTAACGCCTTTATTCATTTTATCTGCAACGCCACGACTGCGTTTTATAATGTTTTCAAAATTTGGCTTTGGATCAGTCACTTCTACTCCATAATCGGCAGAATGATTGGCATATTCCATTACCTGTGCACTTTTCAACAAGGCTTTTGTTGGAATACAACCCCAGTTGAGGCAAA
>JBDTJV010000137.1:0-3766 GCA_039935675.1 Ginsengibacter sp.
AGTCCTTCCACTACGTAATCAACAGTTTTCGTGGCTGTAAAATAAGTAAGCATAGAGTATAAAGCGACTTCAATTCCAAAACGAAAAGCGGCAATACTGAATATCAAAATATTGATGGCCATGATGATTTCAGTGATCGTAAAACTTGTTTTTTTCCAGGTATAAAGAGCAAGCACTTCAATCCCGTCAATAGCGCAGCCCGCTCTCATGGTAAGTCCTATACCTGCTCCGAGGAAGAATCCACCAAATATGGATACCAATAATTTATCAGAGGTGATGGAGTAATGAGGGAAATAATATAAACAAATTCCCAGCAGCAAAATGCAGAAAAAAGTCTTTAATGCATATTCCAAATTGATCGCGTATACGCAAATAATGATAAAAGGAAGATTGGCAATGATGATCACATAAGAAATATCAAAGGAATAAATTTCATGAATCAAAAGCGAGATACCAGTGATCCCCCCATCAAAAAAACCATTTGGAATCAAAAAGCCTTTGAGAGAAAAAGCCGCGAGAACTGCACCAAGAACTATAAAAATAGCATCGCCAAGCCAATTGGCTATTTCAAAATGTTTAGGAACCTTTTTTTCGTTAGCCAATCTTTTTTTGAGATGGATCACGACTTGCTTTAATGTTGGATCAAGCTTTTTCTTTGCGGTTTGGGTAAAATATTGCTGCTCGCCTACAAATTTCAATTCCTCATCTCTCCAATCGTCACGGCTTTTTACCAGGCCTGCTTCATGTAATTCTTTATATAATTTGTTGGAATTTAAAAAGTATTTATCGGTTCCAAGGTAATATAAGTCTGCATCACAAAGCAATTGTCCCAGGATGCTTTTTGGTTCCTGTGGTATTTTGGTAGCCATTATAAGCTCGCAAATTCTGTCTGTCTGTTCTTTATTATATCCGAATTTTGGAAGCCATTTTCGCGCCATTTCACATGAAATTTCCTCGTGATCGGTATAGGTTTGCAGGAATCCACAATCATGAAAAAGGGCAGCTGTTTTTAAAATGTTCAATTCTTCTCCTGCTATACCTTCGGCCAACGCAAGTTTCTCCGCTGCAGCTATTACATCCTTGGTATGTTCAGTGTTATGATAATATAGGAATGCGGGTAATTCTTTCTCTAATTTTTCAATCAAAAAGGAGTACGCATCTTCAAATTGCATCTGTGTTGGTTGGTTCAAAAATTTTGATTTATTTATTAAAAATAAAAAAATTGTGTAAAGAAATCAAAAGGCATTTGGGGTCTCTTAATAAGCATACATTGACAAAACTAAACAATTAATAAATTAGGTATTAAAAATGGGTTCGATTCAAATTATCGCAGGGATTATAAGGTTACCAACCTTATTTTTAGCATTTTTAAGCCTGGAATAAATTCCTGAAGTTTGGCAACCTTTGCGACTATTTGAAATGCACCCTTAAAAATGTATCTTCAAGGCACGATTGTAATGAGAAAAAGGCCAAAGTGAGGGGAAAACTGCTGATAATAATTTTCAAAAAAAATATTCGTGAAGAAATCTTACCAAATTTTTACCTGGAAGAAAGCACCTTTTTTGCGATTACTCGTTCCGCTCATCATTGGAATAGTTTTACAATTTTATGCTGGGATGAAAATTGAAATAATTATTTATACTTCCGGTATTGCCTCTGTGTTCTTTTTCGCCTTCTCTTTCTTGCCTGAAAGCCTTCGTTTTCGTTTCAGGATGATACAAGGTATTATTATAACAATTTTTCTCATTTCGTGTGGGTCATTACTTTCCTGGCAAAAAGATGTTCGCAACCATACTGGATGGTATGGAAAATACAGTGATTCTGCAAATTTTATCATTGCTACCATTAAAGAACCTCCTGTTGAAAAAGCAAAATCATTTAAGGCGATCGCTTTAGCTGAAAGTATTATCAACAAAGGGAAACAAAGAATTGTATCCGGAGATTTTCTTATTTACTTCAGCAAAGATTCTGCTTCAAAGGATTTAAAATATGGTGATCAGATCATTTTGCATAAACCACTTGTTGACATTAAGAATTCAGGAAATCCCGGTGCTTTTGACTATGTGCAATATGCTGCTTTTCATCAGTTGTTTCAACAGGTTTATTTGAGAAATAATGAATGGAAATTGCTGAAAGAAACCAATAAGAAATTAGTTCCCGGGATTATTTTTTCTACCAGGCAAAATACGGTAGGTATTATTGAAAAATTTCTTGGAAAAAACAGGGAATCGGGTATTGCCAAAGCGATATTAATTGGTTATAAAATTGACCTGGATAAAGACCTCGTGCAGGCTTACAGCAATGCGGGCGTTATTCATTTAATAGCCATTTCCGGTTTGCACATGGGTATCATTTATGGCGTTTTGCTCTGGATATTTTCCACATTGCCTTGGGTGAAAAAATCGAAGCCGGCAAAACTGGTGTTGATCATTGGTTGCCTTTGGATATTTGCGTTGCTTACAGGCGCTTCGCCTTCTGTACTTCGTGCGGCTGTTATGTTTTCCTTTATCCTTGCAGGCAAAGCTTTTGATAAAAACAGTTCGGTATATAATTCACTCGCGGCCTCTGCTTTTTTGTTGTTATGTTTTAATCCTTTTATTTTATTCGAGGTTGGATTTCAACTTTCCTATCTCGCTGTATTCGGTATTGTAATCGCTCAAAAAAATATTTCCAATTGGATCTATTTTAAAAATAAATGGTTACAGCGATCCTGGCAAATTGCTGCTGTTTCTTTATCCGCTCAATTGTTCACTTTCCCATTGTGCTTTTATTATTTTCACCAGCTGCCGTTGTTGTTTGTATTATCAAATATGATCGCTATTCCGCTGGCAACTTTAGCGCTTTGGGGATGTTTGTTGTTAATATTTGTTTCACCGGTTTCAATAGTTGCGGTATATGTTGGTAAAATTATTTATGGAATAATCTGGCTGCTAAATCATGCAGTTTTGCTCTTTGATGCTATTCCTTTTTCCTTGTGGGATGGAGTTTCAATATCATTGTCCGAAACTATTTTATTGTATCTATGCGTCAGCAGTTTTCTTTATGCATTGATGAGAAAAAATAGAATGGCATTCAAAATGGCGTTTTCGGTTTTGTTGATTTTTACCATTTCAAAAACAATTCACAGTTTTCAATGCTATTCTCAAAAGAAAATGATTGTTTATAATATTCCTAACCATAAGGCCATTGAATTTATAGATAGAAACCGCTTTCATTTTATAGGAGACAGTGCGGTTTTGACAGATTCCTCATTGAAGAATTTCAATATAAAACCGGCACACATTTCATTGCAAATAGGTAAAAATATTTTACCTCAAGATTCTCTTTATTCAAATAGAAATTTCCACCAGTTTGGTAATTTGAAACTTCTTTTTATTGATACAGCGATAACTTATACCGGTAGTAGAAAAGTGAAACTCGATTATGTTGTCATTTCAAAAAATCCTAAATTAAAAATCGCCTCTCTTGTAGAAAACTTTGATGTTAAAAAGTTGATTTTTGACTATTCCAACCCTTCATGGAAAGTAGATCAATGGAAAAAAGAATGCGAAGAATTACATTTGCAGTTTCATTCTGTATCTGAACAAGGTGCTTTCGTGGTCAATTTATAAAAAGGATCTCATTATATTATGCAACAACAAATAAAATCTGCCCTCATTTCTGTTTTTAATAAAGAAGGGCTGCAACCAATTATTTCTTTATTATCCCAAAAAAACATAACCATTTACAGTACTGGCGGTACGCAAAAATTCATTGAGGAAAATGG
>JBDTJV010000138.1:0-2715 GCA_039935675.1 Ginsengibacter sp.
AAAATGTGAAAAACTGGTCAAAATAATCTGATGATTGACACTCATGTACATCTCTGGAAATACAATATTAGTGAATTGGGTTTGTTTGGATCAGTAGTAAGAAGTGATTTTTCTCCTGAAAGCGATATCGACATATTGGTAGATTTTAGTCGACCGATTGGTATCGAATTTATTGACCTTGCTGAAGAGTTAGAAGCTTCATTGAATCGTAAAGTAGATTTAGTTTCCAGGAAAGGTATCAAGCCGCAGTACTTTCAAGCCATCCAATCTGAACTAGTTTATGTCTAAAAGAAGCTACCGATTATAATTAGATGACATATTATTAAGTATTGATAAAATTAATGAATATTCTAAAGGTCTCACCCTCAATGAGTTTCTAAATGATAGTAAAACTTCAGATGCAGTTATTCGCAATTTTGAAATCATAGGTGAAGCAGCTAACCGATTACCTGATGACATAAAGGAAAAGTATCCCGAGATTGATTGGTACAGGATTCGTGGTTTCAGGAATAGAATAGTTCATGATTATATGGGTATTGATTATTAAATGGTATGGTTGATTAAAGAGGATTATCTTCCCAATTTAAAAAATGAGGTAGAGAATATTTTAGGGAGCCTGTAATTACATATTCTAATATGATTGACACTCACGTACATTTCTGGAAATACAATAAAATAAAAGATGCCTGGATAACGGACGACATGAAAATATTGCAGAAAAATTTTCTTCCGGAGGATTTAAAACCGGTGTTAGAAGAAAATAAAGTCAATGGCGTAATTGCAGTACAGGCAGATCAAAGTGAAAATGAAAATGAATTTTTAATCGACCTTTCTACAAACAACTCATTTATCAAAGGAATAGTAGGTTGGGTTGATTTCCAAAATGAAAATATTGAAAATAAGTTGGTTTACTATTCAAAGTTCCCTGTTATAAAGGGTTTTAGGCATATAGTTCAGGGAGAGCCGAATGGTTTTTTGAAGAATGAAAATTTTTTGAGAGGAATTGAATTGTTACAGAAATATAATTTTACTTATGATGTTCTGATTTATGAAAACCAATTACCGGAGGCAACTGAATTCGTGAATAAATTTCCAGGGCAAAAGTTTATAATAGATCATTTCGCCAAGCCAGATATAAGAAACGGAAGTATTGATAAATGGAAAATTAATATTGAAGAAATTTCAAAAAATAAAAACGTCTATTGCAAACTTTCAGGCCTTACATCGGAAGCTCATTGGAACGCCTGGGAAGAAAAGGATTTTTATCCATACCTTGATGTTGTTTTTGACAATTTTGGAACTGATAAGTTAGTGTTTGGAAGCGATTGGCCGGTTGTCCTTATCAGTGGCGGCTATCTCAAATGGAAAACTTTATTACAAAATTATATGAGTGATCTTTCAATGGAAGCAAAAGAGAAAGTTTTTGAGAGAAATGCCATTGAATTTTATAATTTGAAAATGTAGCAATAAGCATTATTGGATTCAAAAATTAAATGTGAAAATGCACTCTAAACAGGCTAAACTATCTAAACTTTTCTAATATAAACTATTACCTATATGAATCTAAATCTTGATAATAAAATAATCATTGTAACTGGTGGCGCTAAAGGCATTGGAGAAGGAATTGTAAAAGTGCTCTCGGCTGAAAACGCCATTCCTGTTATTGTAGGCAGAAAAGAAGCAGATAATTTAAAAATGCTTGAAAGTATTGGTAACAAAGGCTTCCAGGTAGTAGCTGAATTAACAAAGCCGGAAGAATGCGAAAATGCAATAAAGAAAATAGTGGAAAAATATGGCCGCATAGATGGCCTGGTAAATAATGCAGGTGTAAATGATGGTGTTGGTTTGGAAAAAGGAAATTATGAACAATTTATTGCTTCGCTTCATAAGAACCTGGTACATTATTATTTGATGGCACATCATGCGTTGCCTTATCTAAAAAAATCGAAAGGTTCTATTGTGAACATAGGATCAAAAACAGCAGAAACAGGGCAGGGAAATACTTCGGCATACGCAGCATCCAATGGTGGAAGAAACGCGCTGACGAGGGAATGGGCAGTTGAATTATTGCCATTCGAGGTACGCGTAAACGCAGTCATTGTAGCTGAATGTTACACACCACTCTATGATAAGTGGATTAAGACTTTTGACAATTCGGAAGAGAAATTAAAATCCATCACTGACAAAATTCCACTGGAAAATAGAATGACTACTCCCGAAGAAATTGCCAATATGGTTGTTTTTCTTTTATCGGAAAAATCAAGTCATACAACCGGACAACTCATCCACGTAGATGGAGGATACGTGCACCTGGATAGGGCGATTGGTTGATTTGCGTATTACCCAAACAATAGTTGTTTTAAAAATTCATTTAAATGAAAAGAATTACACTTTTAATTTTTATCTCTATATTATCTAATTTAGCAATGGCACAAACTACCATTCCTTTATACCAGGAAATCCCCAACAGCAAGCCTGCAGAGAATTACAAAGAAAAAGCAGATACTGGTACGGATGACATAATTAGAATCAGCAAAGTATCTGTTCCGGAAATCACCATTTTTCAACCTTCAAAGTCCAGCGGAAAGAACCCGGCAGTTATAATCTGCCCGGGAGGAGCCTATGCTATTCTTGCCTACAATCTTGAAGGCACGACAGTTGCGAATATTTTGAATGATTGGGGTGTAACCGCAATCGTTTTAAAATATCGGTTAC